>JAPLML010000625.1 GCA_026387055.1 Planctomycetota bacterium
GCCACAAAACGCATCTCAATCAATAGGCAAGGTCGTGACTACATCGACTTTTCGCCGCCCACCCCGCCCCGCCGGGCCGCCCCGCGGGATTCCTTCCCGAAAAAGCGCCCGGAATTTCTTGAACTGCGTAACTTGGGCTAAACGGGCCAATCGCGCATCTTCTCCGACGCTTGCTTCGCGCCGCCGTGTTGGTATGCTGAAACGGTGCGGCGGGTCCTGCCGGCTCGTCTGGGGGGAAACCCATGAACCCAGCCCTGGTGATTCTGGTCCTGTGCGTGCTGCTGGCGATAGGGGTGGCGGCCACGGCGGCCGAGCCGCCGAGCGACGCCGCCGAATGGACGATCTACGTCACGAACGACAACTGTCCCGACTACACGTGGGGCCTGACGGAAGAGCAGACCCGCCAGGCGTTCGCCGACATCGTCCGCGGCCACCTCGACGAGATGAACCGCACCGACCGGCAACCGCCCGAGAACCGCGACCGCTACAACATGGCCGTCACGCAAGAGGCCCTCTGTTTCGTGGAGCGCTGCCCGCAGCGCCGGGACGAGCTGATCAAGCGCATCAAGGAGGGCCGCGTCTACGTCAGCCCGTATCTCTGCAACTCCCTGTGGGGCCTGGCGGGCACCGAGCAGTCGCTGCGGCTGTTCTACCCCGCCCGCCGCCTGGAGCGCGAGTGGGGCATCGCCATCGACGTGGCCGAGCACATCGAGGAGCCGTCGCTCCCGTGGGGCACGGCCACGATCCTGGCCGGTTGCGGCCTGCGCTGGCTCTCCAACCCGTTCTATGGATATGACTCGACGTTCGGCGGCCTGACGTGCCCGCCCCTCTTCATCCTCGAAGGGCCCGACGGGTCGCGCCTGCGCGTGGTCATGGACCGGTGGGCGTGCGGCAAGTCCTCGTACACGCAGGGCGCCCAGGTGCTCCGCCAGCCGAAGTCGGCGACGGCCGACTGGCTGCCGCACTATCGTTCGCTCGGCGCCGCGTACCCCCTCAAGGCCATCCTGGCGAGCGGGACGCACGGCGACATCAGCCCCTCGAGCGGCAACCAGGCCCGCGGCTTCGCCGAGCAGATCACGAGCCACAACGCCTCGCCCGGGCCGCACCCGAAGATCGTCAACGCCGCGCTTCCGATGTTCTGCCGCGCGGTCGACGAGGCCGAGGACCGCGCGCCGTTCCTGCCGGTGCTTCGCGGCTCGTTCGGGCATTCGTGGGACCTCTGGCCCGTGTGCCTGGCGAAGTACGTGGCCGACATGCGCGAGGGCGAGCGGACGTTCCTGGCGGCCTAGGCCCTCCTGGCGGTGGTCGGCCGGGCCCATCCGCAGTTCTACGTGGCCGCGCGGCCCGGCCGCGAGCGGGCTGAGTGGTGCTGGGCCATGCTCTCCGACCACGCGTGGAACGGGACCGACGAACGAAACGCGCGCCACAACGCGGACCTGCGGCGCCAGTGGGGCGAGGAGTTCCTGCGCCTCGGTCGCAACCTCCTGGGAGAGGGCTGGGTGGGGGCGGGCCTGCGCTCGGGCGAGCGCGACCTGACCGTCTTCAACAGCCTGAGTGTGCCGCGCGCCGACCTCGTGCGCATCGAGCCGCCCGCCGGGATGGCGGCCGCGGCCGACGGCGCCGCGCCGCTCGCCTCGCAAATCGTCGAGGAGGACGGCCGGCGGGTCCTCTGCTTCGTGTCGCCGGTCGTGCCGGGCTTTGGGTTCAAGGCCCTCACGTTCCTGCGTGCGCCGGCCGGCGGCGTACGGTACTTAGCCCCCGGTGATTCACCGGGGGCGAAATACAAACTTCGCGCCGCCCCCACGGAGCTTGAGGGGCCGTTCTACCGGCTCACGGTGGACCCGAAGACCGGCGGCATCGCGAGCGTCGTCCACAAGCGGAGCGGGGCGGAACTCGTTGCCCCGCGAGCCGGCCGCACGCTCTGCCAGACCGTCTACAAGAGCGGGCAGGAGCAGACGCTGACGGACGTGAAGTCCGAGGTGGTGGCCGAGGGGCCGGTCCTCGCGCGCCTGCGGATCACGGGCACGGCGGCGGGCATCACCGTGGTCAATTTCGTCACGGTCTATGCCGGCATCGACCGCGTGGACTTCGACCTTCGCCTCTCGAAGCCCATCGTCACCACCGAGGAGCGTCTTTGCCAGATGTTCCCGATCCTGCGCGACGGGTCGGTGCTGCGGATGGAAGGGCCGGCGGCGGTCATTCGGCCGCGTCCGCAGCCCGACGGCGACCTCCTGCCGGGGGCCGACCTCAGGCGGTTCGCGGTGCAGAACTTCGTGGATGCGGGCCCGCCTGCCGGGCCGGGCGTGACGCTCGCCCCGATCGACGCGTTCTTCCTGCGCCTCGACCTCGATGCGCTCGCCTTCGAGGCCCTCGGCAACGATCAGAACTACAAGGAGGTGGTGAAGGACCAGAACCGGGTGAAGGAGTTCCGGTTCCGCTACGCCCTTCGCGGCCGCGGCGGGCCGTACAGCCAGGCCGAGGCGGTGTCGTGGAGCCGCAGCGCCGCCACGCCGCTGGTCGCGGTGGCGGGGCGGCTGACGGGGGGCGATCCGCCGCCGGGAATCGCCGTGGACCCCGCGCGGGCCGTCGCCACGTGCCTGAAACCGCCGGACGGCGACACGTCCGGCGCGTGCATCCTCCGCCTGTGGGAGACCGCCGGCGCGGGCGGCCCGATCACCGTCAAGGTTCCGGGCTACCGCCAAGCGGTCCAGACCGACCTTCTGGAGCGCGACCGCGGCCCGCTCAAGATCGACGGTGGCGCCGTCACGTTCGACCTCCCTGCCTACGGCCTGGCGGCAGTCAGGCTGATCCCGTAAGCCGGGCTGGGCGCTGATTCAGGACTCCTGCTTCGCGAGTGCCTCCGCGCGCTGCTCCAGCCACTTGCCAACGGCCTGCGGGTCGCTTTCGTTCACGTCCGGCGGCAGGGCGAGCCAGTGCCAGACCTGCGTGAAGGCGGCGCTCTGGCCTTCGTCGAGCGTCATTTCGGGCGAGAGCGGCTCGAGCTCCAGGTACTCCTCCGCGATCCAGAAGAGGGCGTGGGCGCCCTTGTAGGCCCGGTACCTCCCGTTCCTGGCGATGGGCCACGTCATGAGCAGCACGTGTCCGCCGCGGACGCGGCGGGAGAGGGGCGACTGTGGCGTCTCCCGCCGCTTCCGCGGCGGGCTCGAAAGCGGCGGGCCTGGGCGAAGCCACGGCGCATCCCTTCAACCGGCGGGCGACAGTACCACCCGGCGACGCGCCATTATCCCTCGCGGCGGCCGCCTGTCAACGCGCGGGCAGGCGGAACGTGATGTTGCCGGTGTGATTCTGGGAATCCCACGGCGCGCCGCCCTCGTCCTTGAGATCGGGGCCGATGCTGTAGAGCAGGATGCCGCCTTGCGAGACCGCCATCCGGAGCGGCTTGGCGTCGAAGGGGTCCTTCGGGATGGCGTCCAGGTAGTCCGGCACAAGCTTGCTGAGGCGGTCGGGCGGTTGGCCCGTCTTCGCGCGGTACTTCTCCACCGCCACGGCCGTGCAGGCCAGCAGGTGGTGCGCATCGGCCTCGCTGGCGCGCTTGATGGCGCCCGACAAGGCGGGAACCAGCAGGTGGGTGAGCAGGCCCGCCTCCTTCGACCTGAAGTCCTGCTCCCACTTCTCCCAGTCGGCACGCGTTTCGCTGTACGGCCGTGCAGTCCAAACCGCATAATGGCGCATCGCTTGTCGGTAGCTGGTGATGTCGTCGGGCATGAGGAACACGCGCCAGATGCTCGCGAAGGGCTCCACGACAAGGGCCGGGGG
>JAPLML010000612.1 GCA_026387055.1 Planctomycetota bacterium
GGCCGCGGTCGACGGCGAACTTCGCCAGGCACCGCACGCCGTTGCCGCACATCTCGGACTCGGACCCGTCGGCGTTGAACATCCGCATGCGGACGTCGCCGCCCTTCTGGGGCGGCAGGACGAGGATGAGCCCGTCGGCGCCCACGCCGAAATGCCTGTCGCTCATGCGGACGGCGAGCGCCGCGGGGTCGAGCACCTTTTCCTCGAACCCGTTCACATAAAGGTAATCGTTCCCCGCCCCGTGTAGTTTCGCGAACCGCATGCAGGAATCTCCCCGCCTACGCCGACCGCCGTTGGCCGATTATAGTCCCGCCGGCGCCGATTTATCCAGCGTTTTGTGAGGGTGGCCGCGGCCGTGCATGATTGGGCCGTAGCAGGCACGGCGACGCATCGTTTAGCCGCGGCCGGTACGGCCGCGATGATTGATCGTCGCCGTGCCGGCGACGGCTAAACAACGGCGCGTGGCCATGCCACCCGGCATCGTTTAGCCGCGGCCGGTACGGCCGCGATTATTGATCGTCGCCGTATGCGGCGACGGCTAAACAACGGCGGCGGCGCATCGTTTAGCCGCGGCCGGCACGGCCGCGATCATCGTTCGTCGCCGTACCGGCGACGGCAGGACAACGGCGGCGGCGAAACGTTGACTTGCCGGCGCTCGGCGGCTAAAGTGCACGGTGCGTCCCGTAAGGAGCGGATCATGCAATTCGGCGTCTGCGCGAACCCCCCGGATTACGCCTCGTGCAAGCAGGCCGGGGCCGAGTTTGTCGAGGGCCACGTCCAGCAGTTCCTCAAGCCGATGGACAAGACGTGGCAGCCGCCCGTGCCGCGCGCCGCCCTCGCCCTGCCCCTGGTGGCGTACAACTGTCTCTTCCCGGCGGACCTCAGGATCACCGGGCCGGGCGTGGACCTGGCGCGCGTCAAGGCGTACACCGAGCGGGCGTGCCGGCGGGCCAGCGACATGGGCTCCTCCATCATCGTCTTCGGCTCCGGCGGCGCCCGCAAGGTGCCCGACGGCTGGCCCCGCGACATGGCCGAGGCCCAGCTCGTTGAGTCGATGCGCGCGGTCGGGCCCGTCGCCAAGGCGGCCGGCGTGACCATCGCCATGGAACACCTGAACCGCGGCGAATCGAACATCCTGAACTCGCTGGACGAGGGGATGGAGTACATCCGCCGGGCCGATGCCCCCGGCATCTCCATCCTGTGCGATCTGTACCACTTCACCCTCGAAAAGGAGCCGCTGGAGAGCCTCGTGCGGACGAAGGGCCTCCTGACCCACGTGCACATCGCCGAGCCCGTGGGCCGCGTGGCCCCGCAGCCGGGCATGACCGACTGCCGCCCGTTCTTCCGCACCTTGAAGAGCATCGGCTACGACGCGCGGATCAGCATCGAGTGCAGTTGGAAAGATATGAAAGTAGAACTCGCGCCGTCGCTGGAGTTCCTGCGCCAGGAATGGAAAGCAGCGTGACCCCCTGGCACTCCAGCGCCCCGTGGCGCGGCGGGTCTCCTGACCCACCGCGCGCGTGCGGTTCCTGGCCGGTGCGGGGCCCTTATGGCGCGGTGGGTCAGGAGAACCACCTCGCACGGACCTGAGCGGCGTTGTAGTGTGAGGAGCCCCTATGGTACGCCTGACCGGATTCGCCGATGAGATCAGCCCCGACCTGGAAGCCCAGGTCCAGACCCTCGCCGGCGAAGGGATGCGGTTCCTGGAGCTGCGCGGCGTCTGGGGCAAGAACGTCCTCGACCTGACGTCCGACGAGCGGGCCGCCGTCAAGAAGCGCCTCGCGGCGGCGGGCATCGGCGTCTCGGCCATCGGCTCGCCCATCGGCAAGGTCCGCATCGACGAGCCGTGGGCCGACCACGTGGCGCGGTTCCGGATCGCCCTGGACGCCGCGGAGTTCTTCGAGGCCCCGTACGTCCGCCTCTTCAGCTATTACCCGCCCCAGGGCGGCCGCATCGCCGACCACCGCGACGAGGTCATCCGCCGCCTGAACGAACAGGTGCAAATGGCGAAGGGCCGCCGCACGAAGCTGCTGCACGAGAATGAGAAAGATATCTACGGAGAAAGAACCGCGGGGTGCCTCGACATCGCCCGGAGCGTCGCCGGCATGAAGCTGATCTTCGACCCGGCGAACTTCGTGCAGGCCGCCGTCCGCCCCGCCGAGGCCTGGGCGGTCCTCAAGCACAGCGTCGTCTACTTCCACATCAAGGACGCCGTCCTCGGCGGCGACAAGATCGTGCCGGCGGGCGAAGGCGATGGCGACATCCCGGAGATCCTGCGCGACGCGATCCTCGCACGCGGGTACGACGGGTTCCTCTCGCTGGAGCCGCACCTGGCCGCCGCAGGTCAGTTCTCCGGCTTCAGCGGCCCGGACCTCTTCAAGAAGGCCGTCCAGTCGCTCAAGCGGATTCTCGACAACCTCGGCGTGAAGTACGCGTGAGCAGCGCCCGGAAACGCGCCCAGCAAGCTGGGCGGCTAAATGGGGCGACGCGAATTTACCCGCCCAGCTTGTCGAAGAGTCGCCGTGGCGACCTGGGCGCGTGTTTGGCTTGCGAAGACCTGCCCTACGCCCCCGCCTGCCGCGCCGCCAGCCGGTCCTTCATCCGCTGCACGAGGTCATAGTGCACGGCCATCGAGCCGGCGCCGAGGCCGAGGCGAATGTTCGCCTCCGGCCGCCCGTGCCAGTCGGTCCCGCCGACCTCCAGGAGCCCCAGCCGCTCGGCCGCCGCCTTGTACCGGCGCGCGTAGTTCGGCGTGTGATCGGGGCTGGCAGTCTCCACCGCCTCCAGGCCCGCGGCGGCCAGGCGCTCAATCCACTCGTCCGTCTCAGCAGCCCCGCGGTTGAGCTGCCGCGGATGGGCCAGCGCCGCGAGGCCCCCCGCGGCCCGCACCGCCTGGATCGCGTCGGCGGGCGTCACGCGGCGGCGGGACACGTACGCCAGCCCGTCGCGGCCCAGGTACTTCTCGAACGCCTCATCCCATTTCTTCACCACCTTCCGCTCCAACAGGGCGGAGGCAAAGTGGCCGCGCGTCAGCACGCCGTCCTTCGCCCCCCGAGTGACCTCCTCCATCGTCAGCGGGATGCCGAGCTCATTCAGCCGCGCGAGGATCTTGAGGTTCCGCTCCTCGCGCCCTTCGCGTGCCTCATGCAGAAGGTCCAGAAAGGGCTGGTGGGTGGGGTCCAGGAAGTAGCCGAGGATGTGGCAGGCCCCGTCATCGAAGTCGGCCGAGAATTCCACGCCGGGAATCACCTCGATGCCGAGCGCCCGCCCGGCGGCGAGCGCCTCCGGCACGCCGGCCACCGTGTCGTGGTCCGTCAGGGCGACGGCCCGCAGGCCCATCTCGGCGGCCAGACGGACGACCTCGTGCGGCGGGAACAGCCCGTCGCTGACCGTGGAATGCACGTGCAGGTCGACCAGGTCGGGCTGCGGCGCCTTGCGAACCATCGGGACTCCTGTATTCCGCCGCCCAGTTTGTCGAAGAGTCGCCGTGGCGACCCGGGCGCGTGTGGCATGAGCGACGCATCGTTTAGCCGCGGCCGGTACGGCCGCGATAATTGTTCGTCGCCGTGCCGGCGACGGCTAAACGATGGCGACGGCTAAACATGGCGGCCGGTGGCGAGCTTCGCCAATTATCCGCCCGCCCGCTCGCCCGTCAAGGCACCGCCGACAAAAGTATTGACCCCCCTGCCGCCGCGGCGTAGCCTGACAAGGCATGAATCGAACTGCGGCACAACGGTTGTCCGTCGCGGCGCTCGCCGCCGTGGCGATCTTCGGCGTCGCCGGCGCCCCGGCCGGGGCGGGGCTGGGCGACATCCTCAACCAGGCCCGCGAGAAGCTCGGCCCGGTGCTCCTGGCCCGGGACCTGCTGGTTGAGCCCGACACCGAGGTCGCGCTCGAGGCGAGCCTGCGAACCGGCCTGCGCCTGACGGGCATCGAAGGCAAGCGCATCCAGTTTCTCCTCGGCGACGACCCGCTCGGCGAGGTCCGGACCAACCGCACCGGCGACGTCGCCCTGAAGTGGAAGGTGCCCGCCAAGCCAGGGGATTACGTCATTAAGATCCGCCTGAATTCGCAGGACCAGTCCGGCCAGCCCATCGAGGACACCGAGCTCCTGGTGGCGGCGCGCAAGGCCGACACGCCCATCGCCGTCGTGGACCTCGACAAGACCGTCGTGGCCTCCGGCTTCGCGTGGGTCCTCCTGGGCGAGGCCCGCCCGATGGCGGGGGCGAACCTGGTCCTCACGCGCCTCTCGAAGACCCACACGGTGGTGTACCTGACGCACCGGCCGGACTTCCTCGGGACCTTGAGCCGCAAGTGGCTCGCGACGAACGGCTTTCCGTCCGGCCCGGTCCTGACGAGCACGCTCGGCGGCCTCGCGGCGGGCAGCGGCACGTACAAGAACGCCCGCCTCGAGGCGATCCGCCAGACGTTCAAGAACGTGGGCGTGGGCATCGGCGACAAGGTTTCCGATGCGAAGGTGTACGCCGACAACGGCCTGCAGTCGATCCTCATCCTGAACGTCGACTGGTCCGATGACGAGGCGGAGCACTACGAGAAACTGGCGGCCGAGCTGGCCGCCCTGCCCGACACGGTCCAGGTCGTCACCAACTGGTCCCAGGTGGCCGACGTCCTCTTGGGCAGGGCCGTGTTCCTGAAGCGCAACATGGAGAAACGTTTGCGCGACGTGGCGCGCGAGGTGCGGGCCCGGGGGAAAGACTGATGGTCCGCAACCCTGGAGTGCCGTCACCCCGCCCTACGGCGCGCGCCGGGTGTGCCGCGGCCGGCTTGTCCGGCCGTGCTTGCCTGCACGGACCGCGGCACGGCCGGACAAGCCGGCCGTGGCACGCTCGCTTTCTCCTCCTCATGCTTGCGTGGGCCGTGCTTCCTGGCGGCGCGGCGCCGGCGGCCGAAGAGGCGGCCAAGGCCGAGGAACTCGTGGTCGTCATCTTCCCGTTCACCTCGCCCGACGGCGGGGCGAACGGGCGGGCGTTTGCCGAGGCCCTGGGCCTGCGGGCCAAGCGGCTCGGCCTCGTCACGGTCGAGCACCTGAGCCTCACGGAAGCGATGGCCGGGGCCGCCATGCCGAAGCTCGACACGCCGGCGGCCGAAATGGCGAAGATCCTCAAGGACCGCTTCGGCGCCCGGTTCGGCCTGTGGGGCGAGGTCCGACAGGAGGGCGACGGCGTGGTCATGGAGATCCGTGCCCTCGACGCCGGGAAAGACCCCGGCAAGCTCGCGATCTCCAAGACCTACCAGGCCGCCCAGAAGCAGCTCGTCAACCCGGTGCAGGACCAGGTGCTCATGGACCTCACCGGCCGCCGCAAGAAGCCGGTCGCGGAGGCCACGCCCGAGGCCGACGCCAAGGTCCCCACCAAGGGGCCGGAGCTCGCGCGGAACGGCGGATTCGAGGAGGGCGACAAGAGCCCGACCGGCTGGCAGCGGATCGACGGCCTCACGACCTTCTGGCCCGGCGCGGGGCAGACCGGCAAGGGCCTCAAGATCGTCACCGACGTGTATCACGACCAGTGGGTCGAGTGGCAGAGGAAGTACAAGGCGGGGGCCGCCGCCGCCGAGGCGCCCAAGACCGCGCCCACCTCCGGCGCGAAGTACGACACCGTCGCGGGTCTGTACGGCGTGGCGTTCGACTCGGACCCCATCACCGTCCGGCCGGGCAAGGCCTACAAGGTCAGCGTCAGCTACAAGGGCAAGAGCGACGACTTCTTCTTCCCCAAGCTCTTCATCCGCGGATGGGGCGACGTGGGCGGCGAGAAACGCGAGGTCTATGACGCCTACCTCGCCCTGCGCTGCAAGACCGCCGGCAAGGAGTGGGAATCCAACGTGCGGATCGTCGAGATCCCCACCGACACGAAAGCGCCCGTCGAGTACGTCAAGCTGAAGCTCTACGCCTACTGGCCGCCGGGAACGTTCT
>JAPLML010000279.1 GCA_026387055.1 Planctomycetota bacterium
GAGAGCGCCGTGGCACACCTGAGAACCCGCCGCCAGGCACGCCGGCCTTACCACGTCATGCCGGCGGCCTTGCGCTCCCGTACGCCTCCGCCCAGGCATCCGAAAGGCACATGACATGACTCACCCAACGCTGGACCCGGGCCAGGTGGACCGCGAGGTGCTCGCCCTGGGCGAGCGCCTGCATCAGGAGATGGCCGGCCAGACGCCCGGCGTCTTCAACCGCGCCTACTGGGAAGGCCGGTTGATGGAGTGGGCGATGCGCGATCCGGCCTTCAAGATCGATCTCCTGCGTTTCGTCGACGCCTTGCCCGCCCTCGAGAGCACCGAGCAGATGGCGTCCCACGTCCGCGAGTATCTCTTGAAGGAGGGCCGCGACGTCCCGGCCATTCTGAACTTCGCGCTCAAGGCGGCCTCCGGCGGCATCACGGCCGGCATCGCCACGCGCACCATGCGGGCGAACGTCACCGGCATGGCCGAGAAGTTCATCGTCGGCACCCAGGCGGCCGAGGCCATCCCGCAACTGAAGGCCCTGTGGAAGGAGGGCATGGCGTTCACGGTGGACCTCCTCGGCGAAGCGACCACCTCCGACGCCGAAGGAGAGGCCTACAAGGACCGGTACCTGGACCTCATCGACAACCTGCCGCGCGAGGTCGCCAAGTGGCCCGCCGACGAGCTGCTGGAGCGCAACTCCCGCGGCCCCATCCCGCGAGCCAACGTCTCGGTCAAGGTGTCGGCGATGGACCCCTACCTGGACCCCGCCGACCCCAAGGGCAGCGTCGGCCGGCTCGAGCGCCGCGTGCTGCCGCTCTTCCTGCGGGCCAAGGCCAACGGGGCGTGCCTCAACCTCGACCTGGAACAGTGGGCCATCCATCACATCACGCTCGACCTGTTCGAGCGCCTGGTGACCCGGCCCGAGCTCCGCGACTGGCCCCACGCGGGCATCGTCGTGCAGGCCTACCTCAGGGAGTCGGAGCAGGACGTCGAACGCCTGCTGGAGCTGGCCAAGCGCCGCCGGACGCCCATCGCCGTGCGGCTCGTCAAGGGCGCCTACTGGGATTACGAAGTGACCCGCGCCGCCCAAGGCGGGCTGCCCTGCCCGGTGTTCACCGAGAAGGCCGCCACCGATGCCCAGTATGAGCGGCTCTCGGTGAGGCTGCTCGAGAATGCCGACTGGCTTCAGCCGGCCTTTGCCAGCCACAACCTGAGGTCGCTCGCCCACGCCATGGTGGCGGCAGACCAGATGAGGCTGCCGCCGGCTGCCCTGGAGATCCAGATGCTCTACGGCATGGCGGAGCCGGAGCGGCGAGCCCTGCGGGCCATGGGGCGCCGCGTCCGCCTGTACACGCCGGTCGGCCAACTGCTTCCGGGAATGGGCTACCTTGTGCGGCGGCTCCTGGAGAACACCGCCAACGAGGGTTTCCTGCGTCTATCTCACCACGAGAATGTGGACATCCACGCGTTGATGCAGCGGCCGCGGCCACAGAAGGATTTCGTGTGCCGCCTGGAACCTGTGCCTCCTCCGACGGGCCTCGGCGAGCCCTTCCGCAACGCCAGCCAGCTGCACTTTGAGGACCCGGCCGTCACGGCGGCATTCGGCCAGGCCGTGGCGAAGATGCGCAGCACGTTCCCCACCCAAGTGCCCGTGGTTGTCGGCGGCAGGGAGCGCCACAGCGGGGCGATGCTGAAGCGCGAGTGCCCCAGCGACACCTCGCTCCAGGTGGCCGAGGTCGCCATGGCCACCGACGACGAGGCCGATGCCGCGGTGGAAGCCGCCTATGCGGCCTGGCCGGCGTGGCGCGACACGGCGCTGGAGGACCGGGCCCGCCTGCTCGACCGGCTCGCGGACCGCCTGACCGCCGACCGCGTGGAACTGGCGGCGCTCCAGTGCTGGGAGGTCGCCAAGCCGTGGCGCGAGGCCGACGCCGACGTCGCCGAGGCCATCGATTTTTGCCGCTACTACGCCCGCCAGGCGGTTCTGGAACTCGCGCCGCGCAGGCAGGGCAGCGTCCCCGGCGAGGACAATGTGCTCTGGTACGAAGGACGCGGGCCTTGTGCGGTCATCTCCCCCTGGAACTTCCCGCTCGCGATCCTCTGCGGAATGAGCACCGCGGCGCTGGTCGCCGGCAACCCGGTGCTGATCAAGCCCTCGAGCCAGTCCGCCGCCATCGCCTACGGCCTGTACCGGCGCATGATGGAGGTCGGGTTCCCGCCGGGGGTCGTCCAGTTCCTGCCCGGCAGCGGCCGCGTGGTCGGCGCGCGCCTGGTCGAGCATCCGAAGGTCGCCCAGATTGCGTTCACCGGCTCGCGGGAGGTGGGTCTCGGGATCATCGCGGCGGCAGCCAGGACGCCGCCCGGCGCGCCGCAGGTCAAGCGCGTGGTCTGCGAGATGGGCGGCAAGAACGCCGTCGTCATCGATGACGATGCCGACCTTGACGAAGCCGTCCTTGGCGTGATACGAAGTGCCTTCGGGTACGCCGGCCAGAAGTGCTCCGCCTGTTCGCGGGCGATCGTGGTCGGCAGCGCCTATGAGCCGTTCCTCAAGCGGTTGGTCGGGGCCTGTGCCTCGTTGCCGATAGGGCCGGCGCACGATCCGTCAACCCTCTTGCCGCCCGTCGTGGACAAGAGCGCCTATGACCGCCTGACGGGGGTCATCGCGGACCCCGGGCAGGGGGCCAAGGCCCTGTTCGTCGGCAAGGCGCCGTTCGGCGGGTACTTCGTGCCGCCGGCGCTCTTCGAGGTGAGCGACGTCAACCACCGGCTCATGCAGGAGGAGTTCTTCGGACCCGTCGTCGCCCTGATGAAGGCCGCGACCTTCGACCAGGCCATGGAGTTGGCGAACCGGACGGAGTTCGCGCTCACCGGCGCGGTGTTCTCCCGCGCGCCGTCTCACCTGGAGCAGGCACGCAAGGCATTCCGCGTGGGCAACCTGTACCTGAACCGCGGGTGCACGGGGGCGATGGTCGATCGCCAGCCGTTCGGCGGTTTCCGGATGAGCGGCATCGGCACCAAGGCCGGCGGCCCCAACTACCTCCTCTTCTTCGCCGACCCGCGCTCGGTCACCGAGAACACCATGCGCCGCGGCGTCGTGCCGGAATTGACGACGTGACGCGGAGGAGGCGGGTCAGCATTCCTTCCGGGAGATGACCACCCGGAGGGGCCGTGCACCGGCCGGCAGGCGCAGCTCCAGCTTCGTCTCGCCTTCCTCCGCCACGACCACGCGGACCGGGGGCCCGCCGTCCGTACGCACCTCGTACTCGCCGCCGGCAAGTCCGGAGAGCCTGAGTACAGTGGAATGTGCATAACGTGATGCGTTCTCCAGGACGAAAGAGATTTCCGAAAGGTCCGGCTTCAGGACGATGGGTGTCTCCGCGGCGACGTGGTCCCGATCGAGAAGCATGTGGAACCGCTGATTTCCGCGCACCACATGGAACCGGCGCCGCACGCCGTCGCGCGGAACGACCTCGATGGCGCCGTCCGATTCCTTCAGCGTCCCACCGTAGGCAAAGAGCCCGAAGATGGGGTCCTCGGCGACGACGGTGGCCGCGGCCCGCAGCGCCCCGCCGTATCCGAGATCGATTTCGCAGCCGTAGTACCACGCGCCGCGCGCGTGAGGCTGCTCAAGCCAGGTGTGGCCGAACGGCTCAGGCTCAAAGCCCCCGCCCGCGGCGCCGTCGTTTGCCCGGCCCGGATACCAGTAGCCGTAGTCCGACTCTTGCGTGCCCGTGTTCATGAGGGCCCACGAACTGAGGATCGAGGCGTAGGCCAGGCGCAGGTACGGTACCGGGTCGCTCGCATAATAGAGCGCGTAGTCCAGCAGCGACCACCCGCCCATCTGAGACATATAGCTGAGCGTGTACGCCGCGCTGCCGCCGCCGCGGAAGTCGCTGCCGAGATGGTAGTAGGCCGTCTCCAGCCAGCCGCGGCACATGATGTTGGCGGCGGTCTGCCGCACCATGAACTGCTCCACTTCCTCGCGCGTGACGTCCAATCCGCCGGCCTGCTTTCCGCCGGCCGCCGTAGCACGCTCCAGGGCGTACTTCGCCAGGGCGTGGGTCGACTCAAAGCCCGTGGAGTCGAACGGGTACTCCGAGCCGAACAGGTTGGGGTTGTCCTTGATGAAGTACCGGACCTTGGTCTCCCAGTGCCGCCGGAGGCCGTCGGCCTCCCCGCGCCATCCGGCGGCCTCCAGCTCATCGATGAGTTCGGGAATAACCACCTCGTTGTACGTGCCGGTCTTGTAGGCGGACCATCCGTCGATCGCCGGCGGAATGGTGAAGAACGCATTGGCCGTGCCGAAGGCGCGCTTGAGGTACTCCCCGGGCCGCAGGCACGTTTTCATCTCAGGGTAGCGTCGGCTGATCTGGTACATCTTCAAGTAAAGCATGATAACGTGCGGATAGTCGTAGATCCGCCAGAGATGGAGCCGCCCCTTGGGACCTTCGTCGGAACTCTCGCGGAGTTCTTTCCAGTCGGGGATGCCGTAGATGCCGTAAGGATAAGCTTCCTCCTCGGTGCGCTGGAGCCCGCCCCAGACGAAGTTGGCGATGTAGTAGTCGACGGCCTCGACCTCGCGCTGGCAGGGGTACTCGACATTCTTGGCAGCGACAAAGGGGGCCTTGCACAATCCCGGATCATCGCAGGACACCATGTACTTCCGCCACCCCTTGATCTGGTCGAGGTTGTCAGGCCCAAGCAGCACCCGCGTGCTCATGTTCCAGTCGGATATGAGGCCGTTGTACCACCGGGTGGCGTCGCGGTGTTGCTGCGTGCTGACAAGGAATGCGGCCCGCTTGCGGATCAAGGTTTCCACCGGCTCGGTCACGAAGAACTCCAGCACCAGGTACTGGTCATCCCCGTAGCGGATGGTGAGCAGGTTCTCGCCCAACCGCGAGAACCGCACGCGATACACGTGCGTATCCGGGCCGCGGGTTCCGAGGTACTCCAGGTGCGTCTGCTCCGGGTACTCCGGCGTGACCGACTGGACCCGGTTCTTCGTGCGGAGCGAGAACATCGCGACGAGGTCTTCCGGGACGGTCATCCCCGGCACGACGTGGATGTCGAACCGGCCTTCGCGGTAGAGCGCCTCGCGGACGGCCGCGTAGCCGCCGGCCCAGCCGAACTTGAGGCCGTAGGTCTGCTCGTCGCCCGCCTCGCCCCCCGGCGCCAGCGTGACGCTCGTGTGGGGCTGCCGCCACCGGCAGCCCTTCGCCCTCGCGACGGCGCCCTGGACGGCCGAGTGGATGTACGCCATGTAGATGCCTTCAAATGGCGGCCCCCTGCCCCTGTCGTCGAAGTACTCCAGCTTCGTGCGGCCCAGCGGCGTCATGACCAGGTACGGCCCGACGCCGTTGCACCGCGTCCAGAAGATGAACGAGGCGTGACCCGAGATGTAACTGTGCCTGAAGACGCGGCTGGCGGCGGTCTCATCCTTGTCCCAGACGTACTCGGTGTTCATCGGAAAGGGCACGGCCACGTCGCCCAGTTCCACCGACTGGGGGGTGCCGTTGCGGAACCGCAAGGTCCAGAGGAGGGCATCGCCCTCGAAGGCAAAGCGCACTTCCAGTGTCAGGTCCGGACGCTCGCGGCCGCCCAGCGCGTAGGTCGCAACGTATTCCGAGGCGCCCAGCCGCGCCTCGGCGGCGTCCGCCAGGTCCGCGGTCACGGCCTCGCGCCACGGTCCGCCGGCCGGCCGGTAGCGGACAAGGACGTCGCCCAGCCTCTTTCCGGCCAGAATGTAGTCCGTGTCGAACGCATCGTGGCGGCGCTTCAGGCTCACGATGCCGCCGTCATGGACCTCCATGTTGAATGCGGCGCTCGAGAGATTCTGCCCGCGGGGCCTTTCCTTGCCCGACTTCTCAGGCTCGGCCATGCGACCCCCCTTCCCGGCGGCTGCGACGCGCGCGACCCGCCCGGTCAAACGGCAGATCCAGCATCAGTGCCCGGACGTACTGGATCGGCGGCGAACCGAATGACAGCACGCCATCGTGGTACTTCTTGAGGTCGAACCCCGTGCCTCGCGCAGTCTCCACTTCGCGGCGCAGGCTGGCGTGTTCGAGGTAGCCCACGAAGTACGTGGACAATTGGGCGGACGTCAATTGAGCCCGCACCCACTTCCCGGCGGCCTCGCGTTCCTCCTGGAACATGCCCTCCATCATCAGCCTCATGGCCGCGTCTTCGGTCATATCTTCCGCATGAACGGCCTGGTCGATGATCGCGTTAGCGATTCCGCGCAGGTACCACTTCAGGACGATCAGGCGCATCAGGGGGTCGCCTCCGAGGAACCCGTGGTCGACCATCATGCGTTCCGCGTAGACCGCCCATCCCTCGATGAAAACGCCGGACGCGAGGATCGCCCGCAACTTCGACGGGTAGCGGTTGGCGTGCGCCAACTGCAGAAAGTGCCCGGGCATGGCCTCGTGAACGGTCAGGTTGTGGAGAGACCGCAGGTTGTACTCCCGGAGGAAGGAGCGAACCTGCGGCTCGGTCCAGTCCTTCGGCGGAGGTGCAATGGCATAGAAGGTCCGCTGGCCCGCATCCAGAGGACCCGGGGAATCGCAGTAAGCAAGCGTCGTTCCTCGCCGGAACTCCGGCATGACAATCACCTCGACCGGGTCCGGCGGGACCGTCACGAGATCGGCGTCGCGAACGAATGCGGTCAGTCGGACAAGCGATTGCCTGGCGATCGCCACAATCTTGCGGCGGTCAGGAGCCTGGCGATACGCCATCTCCAGGCAGGCGCGGATGATGGCCCGCTTGCGCGTCTCAGAGGGACGCCTGGGAAGGCTCGCCCGAGGGTGTTCACCCTTGTAGACCCTCGCGGCAATCTCGTACATCTCCTGCCGAACGCGGCGAAGTTCACTTTCGGCCAACTCGCGTATCTCCTTCCGCGCGAGGATGCCTTGCAGCGCGAAGGCAAGCCTTCTGTCGTAAAGGCGGCGCCCGACTCGGAAGTTACCGGCGGCGCGCGGCAGGACCTCATTCTCAAGCCACCGCCGAAGAACCCCGACGGCCGACCGTGCCGTCTCCAAAGCACGGCCGAGACGGACCTGATCGCGCGTGGAAAGCACGTCCACGTGGGGCTCGACCATGTTCTCCAGGATGCCGATGATGCCCGGCACTTGTCGGATTGCCGTTTCGACGTGGACCTCAGGCACGCGCCTCAGATCAAGCACTTCCCTGATCTGCTGCACAAGACGGGGGAA
>JAPLML010000357.1 GCA_026387055.1 Planctomycetota bacterium
CGCCACCAATCCCGCCACGGCCTCTTCAGGAGACACATCGTCTGCAAACACGACGGGCCGGATGCCGTTGGCCTGGAGTTCGGCGGCAGCGCGGCCACCCATCCCTCGGCAAAGCAGGACCTGGCAATCTTGGAGGGCCCCGACAACCGCCGCATGGCTATGGGCCCCGTGGTGGCCATGCTCGGCGCCGTGCCCGTGACCATGACACTGGCCCTGAGCGTGGGGCGTGAAGGTGTTGTCGCGGACCTCGCGTCCGACGATTTTGTCATCGGCCACGTCAAAGACGATGAAGTACCGGCTCTGCCCAAAATGCTGGGATACGGAAGTCCCGTCGATAGACGCCACTGCGATCTTCATGAAGACGCTCCTCATTCAGAAATCGTTCCTCAGGTCTCGGACGGTCGGTTTGACCGGTGAGCCTGTGTTGTCTTGCCGCGATTGCGCCGGCTGTGGCCTTTGCCGGAATCTTGCTGGGGGTCCTTTGCACAAGGAACCCGGAAGATGTCATCTTGCTTGCACTCGGGGCACTTCTGCGGGCGCCCGGTTCCGCAGGGCAGTTCCCACCGGGCCTTGCACGCGCGGCACCGGAAGACCCGCTTGCGGGCCATTTCGACACTTCCGCCAGCGATGCAAAGCACTTTGCCCTGCGTCAGGGCCTCGGCTACCTTCTTGTGAGCCGCCTCGATGATTCGGCCGAACGTTTGCCGGGAGACATTCATCTGCCTGGCCGCATCCTCCTGGTAGAGGCCCAGCAGGTCCGCCAGACGGATCGCTTCCATCTCGTCCAGACCTAGGGTGATCTGCTCGAGCGACGAGGCGGTAATCCCCGCTGGCTTGAACATGGAACAGGGTGGGAGCCCCGCTACCCGCCTGCAGCACCGTGGTCTTGGCATCCGCGTCAACTCCTTCGAACCCATTATGGGCATACGCCCACAACAAGTCAAGCCCTTATGCCGAGCCCCGTGGATATTCCTGGCGCCAAGATTCAGTGCGCGGCGGACCTTTCAGGAACAGCCCAGTTTGCCGGCTGGGTACGGATTTTCAAACGCGGCGTTGTCCGGGGCAGGTACAATGAGGCCGTTGCCTGAAGGCGGAAAGGGGGAAACATGTCCACCCCGTCGGCTGGTGCGGCGGACCGCGGCCTGTGGCAGCGACTGGGCGAGGCCGCTCTCAAAGTCCTTGGCCTCTGCGTCATCCTCGAGCCGGTCTGGATGCTTCTGCCGTTCGCGGGGTTCCTCTACGGATCGGTCCTCCAGATCGAGACGCTCGGCCGCCATCCCGCCACGGCCTGGCTGGTGCACTTCGTTTTCCCGGTGTTGACCCTCGGTTGGGTGGGGCCTGTCATGGTGGCGGCGGGCCTGGTTCTGTTTCTGGTTGGGGCGGGGCAGGTCTACTGGGCCAAGATACGCCGCTCCGGACTCGTCACGGGCGGATTGTATCGCTTCGTGCGGCACCCGCAGTACGTGGCGCTGACGCTCGTGGGCGTGGGTATCCTGCTCACGTGGGGCCGGGCCATCACATTCGTGGCGTTCTTCGCGATGATGTTCCTCTACTACTACCTGGCCAAGCGCGAAGAGCGGACGTGCCTGCGCCTCTTCGGCGAAGCGTACGAGCGGTACCGCGAGCGGACCTCGTTCATTCTGCCCGGTGACCGCCTGCTGCGGTCGTTGGGGGCGAGGTTGCCGCGGGTTCACGTGCGGGCCCCCGTCCGCGTGACGGCGGCGCTGCTGGGCACGATGGCCGTGTGTTTTGGCTTCCTGTTGTTGATTGACACCGTCAAGGAGGCTGCGCGGACCGTTCCGTACCTCACCGCCACGGTGCCGCTGGAAACGCCGACGGAGTTGGCGCCCGCCCAGGCCATCCGGTCCGATACGGTGGCGGGCACACCGTTTGTCCAAGCAGGTCGCGTGGCTGTGGTTCGCGGCCCGTACCGCAACGCATGGGCGACCGGCTTTGCCGAGAGGGTGCTTCAGCGGCTCCCGCAGAGCAAGGCGCTAGCGGGATTTCTGGGTTTCCTGGATGAGTCGGGCACAGACGTGGCTATCGTCTTCTGCACGCCTTTTGAGCGGCCCGACCAGCCCGGGACGCC
>JAPLML010000327.1 GCA_026387055.1 Planctomycetota bacterium
CTACACGTGTTCCTCGGCGGCCACGCCGTCGGCCTTGGGTCCGGCGAGGGGGCCAAGCTTCGGCAGGAAAACGGCGAAAACGATTGCCCCGAGGATGCACGCGGCCCCCCCGATCGTGACGGTGACGGGGGCGCCGAGCCAGTCGGCCAGCCCGCCCGCCAGCAGGCTGCCGAACGGCCCCATGCCCATGAAGGCCATCGTGTAGAAGCTCATGACCCGCCCGCGCTTGTCCTCTTCCACGATCGTCTGAAGGACGGTGTTGCTGACGGCCATCTGCGTGATCATCGCCCCGCCGACCCAGCCCAGGATCGCGAGGCTGAGCCAGAACTGGCGCGACAGCGAGAACGCGATGAGCCCGATGCCGAACGCGGCCGCCGCCACGGCGATCAGCCGCGTGAAGTTGATGACGGCCCGCCGCGAGGCCAGCAGGAGCGCCCCCGCCAGCGCGCCCACGCCCGTGGCCCCCATCAAGAGGCCCATCGTCGACGGGCCGCCGTGGAGGATGTCCCTGGCGAAGACCGGCATCAGCGTCGCGTACGGCACGCCCATCAGGCTGACCAGGCTCAGCAAGAGGAGCACCGAGCGGATCGTCGGCGACCGCAGCGCGTACAGAAGTCCTTCCGCCAGCCCGGCCAGCACGCGGGTCCGCGGCGCCTCGACCTCGCGCGGCCGGATGCGCATCGCCACCAGCGCCCAGATCACCGCGAGGAAACTCAGGCCGTTCAGGAGGAAGCACACGCCTTCGCCCGCCAGGACGATGATGCCGCCGGCCAGCGACGGCCCGACCAGGCGGGCGCCGTTGACGACGAACGAGTTCAGGGCGATGGCGTTCCCGAGGTCGCGGCGGTCGTCGAGCATCTCGACAATAAACGACTGGCGGCCGGGAATCTCGAAGGCCCGCAGGAGGCCCCCCATCAGGCTCAGCGCCACGATGTGCCAGACCTCGATGACGCCCGCCAGCGTGAGCGCGGCCAAAGCCAGGGCCTGGACCGTCAGCAGCACCTGGGCCGCCAGGATGATCCGCCGCCGGTTCCACCGGTCGGCCAGGACGCCGCCGAGCGGCGCGAGCACGAACGTCAGGATCTGCCCGGCAAAGCCGACCACGCCCAGGAGGACCACGGACCCCGTCAGGCGGTAGACGAGCCACGGCAGGGCCACGCTCTGCATCCACGTACCGATGAGCGAGACGCCCTGGCCGAAGAAAAAGAGCCGGAAGTTCCGGTGCCTCAGCGACCGGACGATCGAGGTCATGACGGATGGGGCAGGTGACGTGTGGGTCATAGGTTATGGCGATACCTAAAATACATGCGCCCGGCAAGCGGGGCGGCTCATCCTGCAGCGCCACCTGGCGCAGCGGGTCTCTCGCCACGGCGAGTCTTCGACCTGACCCGTACGTGTTTAGCGTATCCGCCTTTCATGTGCCACGGGTTGCTTGCCAACCCGTGATCATTGTAGTCTTCTTACCTTATGGTGTTACACCATAGGGAAGAAAACCATGATAACCACGGGTTGACAAGCAACCCGTGGCACATGTAAAGAAACGATGCTAAACACATACCCCGACCCGCCGCGCACCAATCGTCATGGCGCCGGCTAGGCCCGCAGCACGGCCCCGACGGCCTTGCCGAGGGCGGCGAGGATCCGGCCCTGCATCTCGTCGGCCTGCTCGTGCGTGAGCGTGTCGGTCTTCGATCTCAGGACGAAGCGGAAGGCGACGCTCTTCTTGCCCGCCGGCACCTGCTTGCCGCGGTACACGTCGAGCGGCTCGAGCGACTCCAGCCCCGCCACGCCCGCCGTGGTCACCGCCTCCTCGATGAGGGCCCAGGCCACCGCGTCGTCGACCACGATGGCCAGGTCCCGCGCAATGGCCGGAAATTGCGGCAGCGGCTTGTACGTCGGCTCCAGAACGGCCGCCTCCACCAGGGGCGCGTACATGAGCTCGGCGACGACGGGCGGCTCGTCGAGGTCGAACGCGGCGGCCGCCGGCAACGTGAGCCGGCCGATCATGCCGATCGGCTCTTCGTCCATCAGGATCTCGGCCGACGCGTCGGGGTCGAGGTCCGGGTAGCTGTCGGTGGCGAC
>JAPLML010000431.1 GCA_026387055.1 Planctomycetota bacterium
CCGCCCGCTGTTGGGGGGCCGCGGCACACGCGGCCGGGCGGCCGCGCTCAGAACTCGTACGCCAGAATGCCCTTCAGGCCGGGGTTGGAGTCGATGCATGCCACGTACTTGGCCATGGGACCCCGCTGGAGGTTCAAGGCCCGCACCATGTCACCCATCCAGTCGGGGAACCGCTCCGTGAACTTGAGTTCCAGGACCACGCCTGCGACGGGCGGGTACACCCACTCCTCTGCGGACGGCAACTGGAAGACGTCGTTGTAAGGGGCGCCCCGGATCCGGCGGTCGAAGGGTACGCGGACCCGTTCGTCCGGGCTGGCGTAGGCCTCGCGCAGGTACGAGATGTAGGCGTGGCCGTCGGCGCCGATGACCCCCCGCAACCGGCAGAAGCGCTCCAGGGCGCCGAACTCCCGGGCGTCGGGCTTCGCGAGGTCCCTCAGCGTGGGGGCATGCCCGGCCAGCAACGGCAGGATCGATGACCGCCGCACGGCCGCGCGCGACTTCAGAATCACGTCGTTGACGCGCCGCTTGATCTCGAAGAACACCGGGTGCTCGGGGTCCTCGTCGTAGAAGCGGACTCGGAGCTTGAAACGGTTCTTGTGCCCGTGCTGGGTCGCCCGGCACAGGTCCATCGCCGGGCTGTCGAGGTAGAGGCTGTGGACGGGGTAAGCGTTGTCGCGCTTGGGATCGGCGTACCGGTCGCGTTGGAGGTAGACGAGGGCAAAGGCGCGGACCGACCGCGCGGTGGCTTCCTCGATCAGATACTTGTACTCGAAACGGTTGTCCTGCGCCAGAGACACCGAAGGCCCTTCCTCTCCGCCCGCCCTTCCCGGCGAACCCCTGCGCAAGCTTCATTATACGACCTTCGTGTCTAGTACTCCAACGCCACTGCGCGCGGCGGGTCTCCCGACCCGCCGCGGTCGCCGCGGCGACCGTTATCTCGCCGCCCGGGGGCAATTGCCGCGCGGTGGGTCAGGAGACCCACCGCGCATGAGGTTAAGTGGCGTTGTAGTATCAGCCGCCGCGGGCCTTCTTGACTTCCTCGCGGAACTTGCGGGCGAGGTCGGTCAGCAGGGCCCAGTTACGGGTCTCGATGGCGCGGGCGTCGACGAGGGCGGCGCCGGCGCCGAGGGTGACGGCCCCCGCCTTGAGAAAGGCGCCGACGGTCGAGAGGTCGACGCCGCCGGTCGGCATCAGCTTGAGGTACGGCATCGGCGCGAGCAGGGCCTTGAAGTAGGCCGGCCCGCCGACGCTCGCCGGGAAGACCTTGATGATGTCGGCGCCGAGCTGGTGGGCCTGGAAGATCTCGGTGGGCGTGTAGGCCCCCGGGATCGAGACCTTGCCGCGCTGCCGGGTGGCCGCGACGACCTCCGGCACGAGAACGGGGCTGACGACGAATTCCGCCCCGGCCGCCACGGCCTCCTCCACCTGTTCGGGCTTCGTCACGGTGCCGACGCCGACGAGAAGGTCCGCGCCGAAGGTCTGGACGATGCGGCGGATGCCGTCGATCGCCCCGGGCACGCTCATCGTGACCTCCACCACCGGGATGCCGCCGGCCAGGATCGCCCGGGCGACGTCGATGAGGACGTCGGCCGACTTGGCGCGAATCACCGGCACGAGGCCGACGTCGCGGAGCATCTTGAGCGTCTCGTCGCGTGTCATAGAGCACCCCCTTGGGAAGATAACGGCGAATGTCCAACATTCAACACTCAATGTCCAAGGATCAACGGAACGGCCAAACGGCAAAGGCAGATAATGAACGATAGAGGCCCAACCGTCAACGGCTATCCGCCGCGCGTCGTTTCACTTGAGCGTTGGGCATTGAGTGCTGGTTGTTGGACATTTGTCCTCGCCGTTCACTTCAGGCGCTCCAGGAGCATCTTCGCGTCGGCCGCTTGCGGCGTCTGCGGGTGCGCGGCGAGGATCTTGCGGCAGCACTCGCGGGCGGAGTCGAAGCGGCCGGCGCGAAAGTAGTTCTCGGCCAGGCTCAGCAGTTCCTTGGCCTTGCGCTCGGTCTTGGCCTGGTCGAGACGGGCCATGAGGTCGGCGTCTTTCTCGAGGCGTGCCCGGGCCTGGGCGGCCTTCTTGCCGGGCTCGGTGTCGGCCCCCTGGGCGACGAGGCGGCCGTAGAGGTCGTACGCCTCCAGGAGCCGGTCGATGCGGGCGGCCTGCCGCTCCTTCTCGGTCAACTCCCTCGGACGGACCGTCGCGGCCCCGACGCCTTCCGGCTTGGGCGGCGCCGGCGGCACGGTGGAGAGCTTGCTCGGATCGGGCTTCGCTTCGGGTTTCTTCTCGGCTTCGGGCTTCGGGGGATTCAGGAGCGCCGCGGCCTGGGCTTCCAGGGTCTCGGCCTTCTTGAGGTCCTCGGTCAGGCGGCCGGCCTTGAGGGTCGCCTGGAACTGGGCATCGCCTTCAAGCTGGCGCACGAGGGCGCCGGCCTCCTTGGCGGGCCAGAGGCCCAGGTAGACCCGCAGGATGCGTTTGAGTTCGGAGAGGCCGGCGGCGGGGTCCTCGCCGGCGATGAACTGGCGGGCCACCTGAAGTTCCTTCCGCCCCTCCTCGCAGATGGCCTTGAGCTCGTCGAACGCCTTTGGGGCAAACGGCGAGCCGAGTCTGCGTTTCTCGGTGTCGGCCACGCGGAGAAGGAAGCGGACGGCGTTGGCGGTGTCGCCGGCGGCCCGGGCCTTCATCCCCTCCTTGTAGTCTTCCTCGGCCTTATCGAGCCATCGCTGCTTGACGACCGCCGGGTCTTCCTCGATGGTGCCCATGCCGATGGCGGCGCGCGCCATGGGCACGACCGCGAGCACGGTGAGTGCCGCAAGCATCCCCCCGATGGCCTTCTGTCTCATGGCTCAACTCGCTCAATGAGCGTCTGGGTCTTGAGGATGGTGTTTTCGGCGGGGAACCCGTGCCAGGTGTGGACCAGCAGGCCCTTGCCGCGCGGCTCGGGGACGGCGTACGAGAACGGCCGGCGGGCGGCTTCCTGCGGCGGCTCGGCGAAGAGGTGCCCCTGCCGGGCCGAAGCCAGCAGTTCCTCGGCCTCCCGCAGGTACGTAGCCGCCGACTCCACGTCGACGGTGAACGCCATGTGATAGACGAGCGGGCCGCGGGTCTCGAGGCGATGCTCGCGCTCCCCCGCCAGATCCACCGTCCGCGCGAGGCCGCGCTTCGGCAGCTCCAGCTCGCGCGGGGCGATGACCTCGGTGATAGCGTTCGGCCCATCGACAAACGTGATCACGTGGCCCGTCTCAAGCAGCCAGACCTGGCCGTCGAACGAGAAATGCTGGAACGTCCGCCGGGCCCGGATGGTGAAAAACTCCGGGTGCACCGCGCGCAGGTACACGCTCAGCCGCAGGTCCGCGACCACGATCTGCCGTTCTTCCATAGCCATCGTTTCCCACAGTATTATACGGACGGCGGCGGGTCATACAACGCCCAAAGCCCGGTGGAAGCAAGGCCTCTGTCTCGGGGGTGGCACGGCCACAGCCTGCCCGCCGCGGCGGGCGCCTTTGCGTGGCCATGTTCCTGCGAACTTGGGGGGTGCATGGCCACGCAACAGCGCGTGGCCATGCCACCCCCGAAACTGAGGGATTGCCGGTTGCCGGTTCCCGCCTTTGCTTTTCTGTGTTACACTTGTTTCTCAGCACTTGCTCTGTTCCTTGGGCGCTTGTGCCAGAAAGGTGACCATGCCAACGTCGAACGTCTTCTCCGGCGAATCGCTGCGGGCCGTGGCCATGCCCTTGGGCGGCATCGGCACGGGCACCATCGCCCTGGCGGGCGACGGGAGCCTCCGCCAGTGGCAGATCGCAAACCAGGTCAACCACGCGGCCTGCATCCCGCACTCGTTCTTCGCCGTGTGGGCGAAACAGGGCACGAAGCCGGTGGCGCGGGTCCTCCAGTCGGCGGCGCTGTACGATCACGACGGGCCGACACCCCCGCCGACCTCGAGCGACCACCTGGTGCCGCCGGCACACCGCGACTTGGCGGCGCGGCTGCCGGGCGTCGCCGCCACCGAGTTCATCGGAAGCTACCCCATCGCCGAGATAGACTACTCTGATAAGGCGCTCCCGCTGGAAGTGACGCTCGAGGCGTTCAGCCCGTTCATCCCGCTGGAGGCGGAGGACTCGGCCCTGCCGGTTGTCGTCCTGAGCTTCACGGTCGCCAATCCGACCGATCGCCGCATCGCCGCGTCGCTGGCCGCCACGCTCCAGAACGCCGTCGGCTGGGACGGCCTCACGCCGATCACGGGCATCCGGTGCAGCACGTACGGGGGCAACACGAACGCCGCGGTGCGGGCGGGCGGGATGACGGCCCTCTCGATGACCTCGGCGCGCCTCGCGCCCGACGACGCCGCGTACGGCAGCATGGTCCTGGCGGCGCTGGCGCCCGACGCCACGGCGCTCGCGCAGTGGGACGATCTCGACGCCTTCTGGTCCGACTTCGCGGCCGACGGTCGCCTGGCCGATACGTCCGATTCCACACCGAGCCCGGCCGGCCGCACGTGGAACGGGGCCCTGGCCGTCGCGCTGGAGCTGGAGCCCGGCGCCTCGCGGACCGTCACCTTCCTCCTCGCGTGGCACTTCCCGAACCGGTACGTGAACTGGGGCCAGCACTGGGCGAAGGTCCAGGACCCCAGGAGCCGGTTCCACCTCGGCAACCGGTACGGCGCGCGGTTCCGCTCGGCGCTCGACGTGGCGCAATACGTGCATGCGAACTTCGACCGCCTTTCGGGCCTGACGCGCCTGGCCCGCGGCGCCTTCGAGCAGACCACCCTCCCCCGCGCCCTCATCGACTCGGTGACCGGGCCCATGAGCATCCTTCGCACGCCGACGTGTTTCTGGGCCGAGGACGGGCAGTTCTACGGCTTCGAGGGCTGTTGCGGCGCATCGACCGGCTGGGGCTCCACGGGCGGCTGCTGCCCGATGAACTGCACGCACGTCTGGAACTACGAGATGGCGCTGGCGCGGCTGTACCCAGCCCTGGAGCGGACGATGCGCGACGCCGAGTGGTCCGTCCAGCAGGCGCCCGAGGGTTACCTGCCCCACCGGCTCGTGGTGCCGCTGTACCTGGCGCGGCCGTGGGGATGCGCCATTGGAGGACCGGAGAAACCCGCGCTCGACGGCTTGCTGGGCGGCATCCTCAAGACCTGCCGCGAGTACCGGGCCTGCGGAGACGTGGAGTGGCTCGCCCGGTTCTGGCCGCACGTCCGCAAGGCGGTCGAGTACCTCTGGGCCGCGCACGACCCCGAGCGCACCGGCGTCATCGAGAACGAGCAGCCGAACACGTACGACGTCTCGATCTGGGGCGCGAACACGTTCATCGGGTCGCTGTACCTGGCGGCCCTTCGCGCCGCCGAGAAGATGGCCCAGATCGCGGCGGAGACGGAGTTCGCCGCCGAGTGCCGCGGCGTCTTCGAGCGCGGCAGCCGCGCGCTCGACCAGCGCCTGTGGAACGGCGAGTACTACATCCAGGACGTAGACCTCAAGGAGCATCCCGAGCAGGCGTGGGGCAAGGGCTGCCACGCGGACCAACTGCTCGGCCAGTGGTGGGCGTTCATCCTGGACCTCGGGTACCTTCTGCCGGCGGACCACGTGCGGGCGGCGGCCGAGTCGATCGTCAAGTACAACTTCCGCGAGAGCTTCCGCGGCTTCAGGCAGGCGCCGCGCGCGTTCGTGACGGACAAGGACAAGGGGCTCCTGCTCTGCACGTGGCCGAAGGGCGGGCGGCCCGAGGTGCCCACGCTGTACTCCGACGAGGTCTGGACCGGCCAGGAGTACGAGGTGGCAGGCCTCCTGCTCTTTCTGGGCAGGACCGCCCCGGCCCTCAAGATCCTGGAGGCCGTCCGCACCCGCTACGACGGCCGCAAGCAGAACCCATGGAACGAGATCGAGTGCGGCGACCATTACGCGCGGGCGATGTCCTCGTGGGCGCTCCTGGAGGCGGCGTCGGGGTTCCGGTACGATGCAGGGACGGCCCAGATCGGCTTCGCGCCGGCCCTCACGCCGGAGAACTTCCGCGCGGCGTTCGTGGCCCGCGACGGGTGGGGCACGTTCGCCCAGAAAGTCGCCGGCGCCACGCAGACGGCCGCCCTGGCGCCCACGCACGGCTCGGTCACCGTGCGGACGCTGCGCCTCAGGCCGCTCGTCAAAGTGAAATCCGTCGCCGTCGCGGTCGGCGACCGGCCCGTGGCGTGCACCTGGCAGGAGTCCGGCGGCGAGTGCGCCATCACGCTTGCCGACGCCGTCATCGTCCGCGCCGGGCAGGGGCTGAAAATCACCCTGGCGTGACCCGCGGCGTCGCGGCCTGCGCTAGTCCAGGCCGTACAGGCACACATCGTCGAACCACGCGACGTCATCGGGCGACGACTGGCCCTGGACGGAGAGGAGGACCGCCAGGTTCCCGGCGCCGTCGGGCACCTCGACCACACCGAACATTCTCCCCCACGCCCCGCGCGGCTCGGCGCACGGGATGTGCACGTCCTTGTCCTCATGGACCCACGTGCCCTCCGCCGTCTGCCAGCGGATCACGAGCACGGCGTCGCCGCGGCCCTTGACGCGGCAGGCGGCCTCGACGGCCAGGCGCCGGCCGGGCCCAACCTTGACCGTCTGGATGAAGCACCCGTTCGCCATCCCCGCCAGGCGCGCCGAGCCCTTCGCGGCGGCCCCCACCTCGCGGTCCCACGCAAACATGCCCT
>JAPLML010000277.1 GCA_026387055.1 Planctomycetota bacterium
CTCCCACAGGGCCATGAGGCTTGCAGCCTACTTGGGCACAGTCTCGCCGACTGCCGGGGCGGCCGGCAGATCAACGCCCAACTCCTTCCACTTGGCCAGGATGTCTTCCTTCGAGAAGAAACCCTCGTGGCGGAAACGCTCCTTGCCGGAGGCATCGAAGAAGACCTGCGTGGGAATGAGGCTGATCTTGTACGGCGTGGCGGCGTCGGGATTCGCCATCACATCAACAAACTCCACCTGGAGCCGGCCCTCGTAGTCCTTCTTCAACTCCTCCAGGATGGGCGCCATCATCTTGCAGGGGATGCATGTGGTGGACCCCAGGTCCAGGAGTCGCGGCAGGCCGGCCGCAGGCTGCGAGACTTGAGCAGCGCCCTTGGCCGGGTCCGTCCCCGGCGACGAACCCATTTGCTTGTTGATAATGACGATGGCGACCACCGCGACCAGCACCACCACGATGGCGGTCTTCCATACCTTGCTCATACGAGATACACCGTCCTTTCCTCCTATCCTGTGCACCAGCCAGACAGCACACGCCACCAGGCCAAAGAACAGGAGGGGGCCGGCCCCCTGATCCCCGCCGCTGCACGGACATTGCGCCAGCATCAACACCTCAAGCACGCCGCGGGCCTTCTCCAGACGGCGGACTCCGGGGCGGCGGCCCGACCACAGACTGCCCCTCGCCCAGTTCAAAGGCCGGGCGACAGTGCGAGGGGGCGAGCGCCTTGTCCACCTGGGGCTTGACCACCTTCTCCAGGATGTCAATCGCCTCGTCGCCGTCGCGGTCCAGGACCGCCCGGATGACGCGCTGAACCTCGACACCCGTCAGGACAATCGGAATGTTCCGTTCGGCCATCGTGCACCCCATCCGGAGATTCGCGGCGCGTTAGCGAGCGCGCGGTTGACCTATGGCTTCGCCAAGACTTCCTTGGCCTTGGCCACCAGCCGGGCCACCTGTTCATCGGTGGCCCGCACGCCCTTGGCCTTCTCGATTCCCAGGTCGGTCACCTTGATCTGCACGAAGTTGGCGATGCCGGCCTTGTCGAAGATCTTCTTGGCGCAGTCCATCGGGCAGCCGTCGATGACGACGTTGAGGTCGGCGTCGCGCGCGGCCTGGACCATGGCGGGGATGCCGGCGCCGATGCCGGCCAGGCAGAACATGCTGCCGCAGCCGTCGGCCATCGCCTGGCGGGCGGCCCGGTCGGCGATCTCGGCCACGTTGGCCCCGCCCGAGCAGGCGTACAGGAGCACGTTCTTCTTTGCCGCGCCCCCGCAGCACGGCGACGTCGCGGGTTTCGCTTCAGCCACGATTATCTCCTTATGTTCTGATGCCCCGCATGACGCTACGGGGTCATCCCCATCGCGGCCACGACCTCCACGAGCGCGTCGCGCAGGTGCCCGCAGTCGCCCTCGAAGACCGGCTTGCACTTCGAGGCGGGGAGCTCCCCGTCGTGAACCATCACCGCGAACGCGAGGCACGTGAGCTGCCCGCAGGCCCGGCAGTTCGTCTTCGGGAGGCGCTTGTAGATCTCCAGCGCCGGCGGCTTCTCGCGCGTCTGGTAGCACGGCGCGATCTCGCGGCGGCGGGCCCAGGTCTCGTTGATCCGCCGCCGCACCAGCTCCAGCACCCGCCACCCGTCGACGATGTCGTCGTTCTTCGCCACGACCACGCGGTACGGGTAGAGCGTCACGAGGCGGTAGCGGTCCATGAACGTGAGCGTCTCGCCCTTGGGGTTGTAGCAGGCCTCGGGCAGCTCCGCGTTGAGGTAGGGGAGGGCCGGGGCGAGGCTGCCGCCGAGGTGGGCGATGAACCGCATCCGCGACTTGTCGGCCACGCAGGGCGCCAGGACCATGATCGCCACCTCGCCCACGAGGTCCTCCGCGAACTCGGGCGGCGGCTCGGCCGGCACGGGGCGCCGCGGCGCGCGGAACTCGACCCACCCCGCGTGGACGAAATCGCTGTCGCCGTCCCTGGCCGCCAGCTCCAGCCGCACCTTCTGTTCCACCACCAGGGCCGGGACGCCCACGCGCGCGTACCCCGGTTCCGGCGAGATCGTTTCGTACGGCAGCCCGAGGGCCTGGAGGCGCGCGGCGGCCTTCTCGAACTCCGAGCGACGACCGAAAGTGGTTATCAGTCTCACCGTGTGCGATGCTTCCTTCACGCAGGCCGGGGCGCCGCCCCGGCGTACATTCTATTCCACGAACATCCCGAATATCCACCCCACGATGGTGGACATCACGACCGTGAGGAAGCAGAAAACGAACGTCTTTTTGAATCCGACGATCTTGTAGATCACGAGGATGCTCGGCAGCGACAGCGCCGGTCCGGCCAAGAGGAGCGCCAGCGCGGGTCCCCGCCCCATCCCCAGCCGCAGCAGCATCTCCGTGATCGGAATCTCCGTAAGCGTGGCGAAGTACCAGATCATGCCCACAAACGCCGCAACGAAGTTCGAGACGAGGCTATCGCCGCCCACAAGGGTGGCGACGTATTTCTCGGGAATCATCGCGCCGATAAACCCCGTGAGGAACACGCCGCCAAAGAGGAGCGGCACGATCATCATCGCAAAGTCCCACGTCGCCTGCATCCACTGCTTTACCTCGTCGCGCGAGAACCACCGCCAGAGCATCACGAGGACCGCCAGGCCCATCGCCCCCGCCAGATACCACTTCAGGCCGTGAACCGTCATGGTGAAGCTGGGGACGGGCTTCACGTCGCGCACGTCGGCCAAGGCGAGGCGGCGGACATCGGGCACCAACCGGCCGTCGGCCTGGTACTCCTGGATGTCCAAGGCGTCCTGAGTCTGGTAGCGGATGTTGGCCGCGAGGACCGTGCCGTCCTTCATCGTGATCTTCACGTCGTTGGTGTTGTACCAGTCGCTCAACACGAGGAACAAGATCATGGCGAGGAAGTAGAGGGCCGTCTTCCAAAGGCGACGCGGGCTGTGCGGCGGCTCGGGCATCTGCATGGCGGCCTCGACCCGCTTCGTCTCACTCCGGCGGAAGATCACGGCCATCAAGATGCCGATGATGAACGCAAACGCCACGGCACCGATGGCTCTGGCCACACCCAGGTCCATGCCCAGCACCCGGGCCGACAGGAAAATGGCCATCACATTGATCGCGGGCCCGGAGTAGAGGAACGCCGACGCCGGCCCCAGCCCCGCCCCCATCGTGTAGATGCCCGCGAACATCGGCAGGACGCTGCATGAGCAGACGGCCAGCACGACGCCCGACACCGAGGCCACCGTGTAGGCCAGCGGCCGGTTGGCCTTCGGCCCCAGGTAACGCATGACCGACGCCTGCGAGAGGAACGTCGAGATCGCCCCCGCGATGAACATGGCCGGCACCACGCAGGCCAGCGTGTGGTTCACCGCATACCACTGGAGCAGCCGGAATGCTTCGAGGATCGCCCCCGTGATCTTGGGGTTGCCGAGCGGCAGAAAGTACGCGACGAGAAAGATGGCTACCAGGACGGCGAACTTCTTCCAAGCTCTCACGGTATCATTCCTTTCGCCCGATCGTCAGTCGTCCGACTGGGAGGCACGGTCACACTCACCGCGCGAGCGCCATGTCTCTTTCGGCGTTCAGCTTCATCACCGTCTCGACGCAACTGAAGAAGTTGAGCACGCAGGGGCAGCGGAGCTGGTAGTAGACCTGGGCGCCGCGCTTCGAGTCCTCGACGATGCCGGAGGCCTTGAGCACGGTCAGGTGCTTCGAGACGGTCGACATGTCGGCGCCGATCATCTCCGTCAGCTCGTGCACGCACCGCCGGCGGCGCGACAGCTCGTCGACGATCGCGAGGCGCGTCGGGTGGGCGAGGGCCTTGATGATCCGCGCGCGGGCGTCGTAAAGGGCCTGCTTTCGGGCCTCCATGGGGGCCTCCCTGATCTCAATCCTTGGCTATTATGCCAAATGGCCAAGTGGTGTCAAGGGTGTGTGCTGAGATTTTGTGGCAAGCGCTGTTCGTCAAGGGTGGCATGCCCAGCGCGTCGTTCGCTGGGCATGCTGTCGCCCTGCCGGGAACATGCCCACGCAACAGCGGCCCGCCGCGGCGGGGTCGCGGCGGCGACTGGGCATGCCACCCAACGCCGTTAACTATCTTTGGGCTCCCGAAGCGTTCGGGGCCCAGAAATACGCGGCTTTCTTTCCAAGTGCAAGCGAGATTCGCCCCGTGAAACCGGGGTCGTAAGCCATGTGGCTGCCTCGGCGCGACTGACGGTCC
>JAPLML010000024.1 GCA_026387055.1 Planctomycetota bacterium
TTTCGGGACCGGCGGCATCTACGGCCTCCAGCCCGCTCGACGGGTGGTCGCAAGCGACCACGAGTGGTTCACCAAGACCATCGTCGCCCACGGCCGCCACATGGCCGTCTGGGTCAACGGCTACCAGGTGAGCGACTGGACTGACCCCCGCCCGCTGAACGAGAGCCCGCGTGAGGGCTGCCGCCTGAAGGCGGGCATCATCAGCCTCCAGGGCCACGACCCCACCACCGACCTCTCGTTCCGCAACCTCAGGATCGTCGAGTACCCGAAGCGGGAGCCAGGCAACTAGTGTTCCGTTACTCAGTTGATGGATGAAGCCGCTGCAGTTTTGTCGCCGACCTTGCGATATCCAAGACCCCGCTCCCGATCATGCAAGCTCCCCACGTCACGGTATGCTGTTGCCCTTTCCACCGGAGCGCGGTAAGGTCGACGGCCGGAAGCGGGGATCGTACAAGGGAACCGAGCGAAAGGAGACTCACTTCATGGATCGACGCGACTTTCTGAAAGCCTCTGTGGCAGGCGCCGGGGTGATCGGCGGCCTCGTGTCGGCCGGTTCGTTGGCCGGGGCCGGAGAGCCGGACAAGCCCGCCGGCTTCCCTCCTGGGGTGGTCGATGACAGGGCCAAGTGGACCAAGATCACGCTCGACAAGGCGTTCCGTGCCGAGGGCGTGGCCGTCGCCGACGTGAACAAGGACGGCAAGCTCGACGTGCTGGCCGGCGACGTGTGGTACGAGGCCCCCGACTGGAAGATGCACGAGATCCGCCCCGTCGGCAAGTACGATGGGGCCGCGGGTTACTCGAAGTGCTTCCAGAACTTCGCCGCGGACGTGAACGGCGACGGCTGGCCGGATTCCATCGTCGTCAACTTCCCCGGCGGAGAGGCCTTCTGGTACGAGAACCCGCAGGGCAAGCCCGGTCACTGGAAGCAGCGCCTGATCAACAAGAACGCCTGCAACGAGACGTCGCTGCTGGCCGACATCCTGGGCAACGGCAAGCCGGTCCCGGTCTGGCCGACCGAGGGGCGGATGGCCTGGCTCGGCGTGCCGAAGGACCTCGAGGCCCCGTGGGACGTCCATTTCATCAGCGAGCCCAAGGCCCCCGGCTGCGAGCAGTTCAGCCACGGGCTGGGCGTCGGCGACATCAATGGCGACGGGCGCAACGACGTCCTGATCAAGGAAGGCTGGTGGGAGGCGCCCGAGGACCGCACGAAGGGTCCCTGGACGTTCCACCCGGCCAAGCTGGGCCCGGACTGCGCCGATCTCCTGGTCTACGACGTCGACGGCGACGGGTTGAACGACGTCATCACCAGCTCGGCCCACGGCTATGGCATCTGGTGGTTCCAGCAGGTCAAGACGGAGAAGGGCATCGAGTTCCGCCAGCACGATATCTTTCCCAAGCTGCTGTCGCAGAGCCACGCGATGGTGCTGGCCGACATCAACGGCGACGGCGTGAAGGACATCGTGGTCGGCAAGCGCTTCTGGGCCCACGGGCCCAAGGGCGACGCCGATCCGGACGCGCCGGCCGTGGTTTACTGGATCGAGATCCGGCGGCCGGAGAAGGGCAAGGTCGAGTTTGTCCCGCACCTGATCGATGCCGACTCGGGCGTGGGGACCCAGTTCGCGGTCGCGGACGTGAACGGCGACGGCAAGCTCGACGTGGTGGTCTCGAACAAGAAGGGCGTGTACGTGTTGCTCCAGAAGTAGGGCGTACCGCAAGGGCTGAACGCTGTGAGGTGCGTGCCCATGAATGCCACGATCCCTGTCCTGTTCCTGCCGATCCTCCTGACGGTATCGCTGGTGGCCGTGGCGGCCGACAAGCCGCCGGCCGCGGGCGGCCCGAAGCCGGGCGAGCCCTGGAGGGCCATCCACGTGATGGCCGGGAGCGCCGAATCGCTCGACGCGCTCGAGGCCCAGCTTCCGGCGCTGGCCAGGCTTGGCGCGAACGTGCTCGTGTGCGAGGTGAACTACAACTTCGACTTCCAGTCGCACCCGGAGCTCAAGGCCCACGGCGGCGCGATCACCAAGGCCGGGGCCGGCAAGTTTGTCGCCGCCTGCCGCACGCTCGGCATCCGGGTGATTCCGCAGCTCAACTGCCTCGGCCACCAATCGTGGCAGGCCAGCACGGCGGTGCTGCTGAAGCAGCATCCGGAGTTCGACGAGACGCCGGGCCAGTTCCCCGGCAACAAGGGCATCTACTGCCGGAGCTGGTGCCCGCAGCACCCGGAGGTCAACAAGGTCGTCTTCGCCCTGATGGACGAGCTTCTCGACGCGTTCGGGGCCGACGCGTTCCACGTGGGCATGGACGAGGTCTTCCTGATCGGCTCGGAGCACTGCCCCCGGTGCAAGGGGCAGGACCCGGCGAAGCTGCTGGCCAGGGCGGTCGGCGATTACCACGGCCATCTGGCGGGCAGGGGCGTCGGGATGCTCATGTGGGGCGACCGCCTGATAGACGCCAAGACGACGGGCCTGGGCGAATGGGAGGCCGCCGCCAACGGAACGGCCCCGGCCGCGGACCTGATTCCCAAGGACATCATTATCTGTCCATGGCACTACAACAAACGCGAGGAGTATCTCTCGATCCCCATGCTGCTCGCCAAGGGATTCCGCGTCCTGCCGGCTGGCTGGAACAAGCCGGATGCCGTGGAGGCCCTGATCGGCTATGCGCTGGCCCAGAAGAGCCCGCGCCTCCTGGGTTACATGGCCACGACGTGGTCGGTCGACGTCCGCAAGATCTCGCTGTATCCTCCGATGATCAAGGGCATGGAGAAGATGGCGGCCCCGCGGTGAGAGCCGTCGCTCGGGGGCGTGGCCCGGACGCCAGGAGAAGACCGCCCCCGCCGATCAGCCGCGGCAGGACGCCGCAAACCACTCCGGCGGGATGAGGCGGCGTCGATTTGCTACGGCTCGACGCCGGAATCGAAGACTCGGACCTTCTTCCAGTTCGCCTGGTTCTCCTCGATGAACTTCAGATGCCGCGAGGCTCTCTGGTACTCGTCGTGGGCCGCCTTGTCTTTGAAGATGACGTGCAGCGCCGCGTCGAAGTCCCGGTCGTTCACCGGGCGGTCTCATCAGCCCAGCATACCGCCGGCGCGGAGGCAGAGCATGGGCGTTGCCTCTCCGCGTGGATGTGGCACGGCCGGCTTGTCCGGCCGTGGGGAATGTGACCGGCGCTTCGCCACGGCCGGACAAGCCGGCCGTGCCACACCTGCTATTGGCGCAAGAGCAGAATCGCTGAACAGGCGCGGGTCTCCCGACCCGCCGCGCAGCAGGCTGTGCGCAGCCCCATCAGTGGCTTTCACCGGTAGCCTGATGTAGGATGTTCATCCAAGCGGCGGACGCGAAAGAGGAAAGGAACCGAGATGACTCACAGGGCGAATTCCATCGCGGTCAGGCTGGTGGCGGGCAGGGTCGGGTTGGTGCTTGCGTGCCTCCTGGTTCCTGCACCGAGCGCCGCGGGGGCCGAGGAGGCGGCGGTCACGCTCGAGTCGCTCCTCAAGCAGATGATCGATTTCGACGCGGTGGCGCGGTGGCCCGACCCGCCGTACACCTGCCGGCAGGCGTCGAGCTACGACCGCCGCTCGAAGACGCCGGGCGACCCGGCCGGCTGGTTCGCGAACAACGACTGGAGCCAGTTCATCCGGTCCGAGGAGACGAAGGGCCGCCGCGAGTGGGTCCTGATGGACGCCGCCGGCCCCGGCTGTGTCGTGCGGCAGTGGTGGGGCGGCAAGTTCCCGCCCAAGGGTGCGATGGTGCGGTTCTACCTCGATGGCGCCGACGAGCCGGCCATCGAGGGGCCGCCGTTCGAGATCCTCGCCGGCGGGGCGCTCGTGCCCAAGCCGCTCTCCATCGAGAACGCCCACGGCGCCCCGGGCGCGCCCGGCGGCATGAACCTGTACCTGCCCATCCCCTACGCCAAGCACTGCAAGATCACGTACAGCGAGGTCAATGCGAAAGACCCCAACAAGCCGCCCGAAGGCCGGTGGTACAACATCGAGTACCGCACGTACCCGGCGGGGACGAAGGTGCAGACGTTCACGATGGCGGAGTTGAAGGGGCTCGCCGCGCTGGTCGCGCGCGTTTGCGAGGAACTGGCTTCTATTGAGAATCTCGGCGAGGGAAAGGCTTTTGATCGGCCTCATGAGGACAGGTGGGGAGGTGGTGGGATTGAGGAGGCAGTTGACCCCGGCAAAGGGGTGTCCCGCGATATGCCCGCGGGTCCTGCAGCAATACGGTATCTGCTCGTGGAGACTCACCTCTTGGTACAGAACGACGCACCTCTTCGCACACTTGTGATAAGAATCGACTGTGATGGTGAGGAGACGGTGTGGTGCCCGCTTGGCGACTTCTTTGGCTGTGGCGCGTTTCCTGATGAAATCCTGAGCAGGTGGCGCGTTGCCGGCAATCGGTGCTTCATGCAGTGTGGGTGGGTAATGCCCTATGAAAAATCGGCCAGGATAACGATACTAAATGTAGGCAAGAATCGCACGCGTGCAAATCTGGTGGCACAGGTGGGCGGCTGGCAGTGGGACTCGCGCTCCATGCACTTCCACGCCAACTGGCGGCAGGAGCGGGGGATTCCCACGCGGCCGTACAAGGACTGGAACTACATCACCATCCAGGGCAAGGGCGTGTACATGGGCGACACGCTCGCCCTCTTCAACCCCGTCCGCGACTGGTGGGGCGAGGGCGACGAGAAGATCTGGGTCGACGGCGAATCGTTCCCCTCGCACTTCGGCACGGGCAGCGAGGACTACTACGGCTACTCGTACGGGAACCCCACGGTCTTCCA
>JAPLML010000026.1 GCA_026387055.1 Planctomycetota bacterium
GTGGGTCAGGAGACCCACTGCGCACACCACGCGGGCATCCGGCCAAGCGCCGGAACGTGAAGCATGAGCATCACCGACCTCTCGAAAATCCGCAACATCGGCATCGCCGCCCACATCGACGCCGGCAAGACCACCGTCAGCGAGCGCATCTTCTATTACGCCGGCAAGACCTACAAGATGGGCGAGGTCCACGAAGGCACCGCCGTCATGGACTTCGACCCGGAAGAGCAGCAGCGCGGCATCACCATCCATGCGGCGGCCACCACGCTGCCCTGGAAGGGCGACACCATCAACCTCATCGACACGCCCGGCCACGTCGATTTCACGATCGAGGTCGAGCGGTCCTTGCGGGTCCTTGACGGCGCGGTCGTGGTCTTCTGCGGCGTGGGCGGCGTCGAGGCCCAGAGCGAGACCGTCTGGCGCCAGGCCGACCGCTACGGCGTGCCGCGCCTTGCCTTCGTCAACAAGCTCGACCGCGTCGGCTCCGACTGGGAGCGCGTGATCCACGAGGTCCAGACGCGCCTCCACAAAGGGGCGGCGCCCGTGCAATTGCCGATCGGCGCGGCAGGGGACTTCGCCGGCATCATCGACCTCGTGCGGATGCGGGCCTGCTACTTCCGCAACGAGCTCGGCACGGAGGTCGAGGAGACCGACGTGCCCGCCGACCTCAAGCCGATGGCGGAGCTGGCGCGCGACGAGTTGGTCGAGAAGGCGGCCGAGTTCGACGACCGCCTCATGGAGAAATACCTGGCGAGCCGCCGCCCCGAGGCCGACGCGCTCAAGGCCGCCATCCGCAAGGGTTGCATCCGGTCGGCGTTCATCCCGGTTCTCTGCGGCTCGGCGCTCAAGAACAAGGGCATCCAGCTTCTGATGGACGCCGTGTGCGACTACCTGCCGAGCCCGCTCGACGTCAGCGCCCTGACCGCGCACGAGATCACGCGGAAGGGCGAGACGAAAGAGGTCAAGATCGAGCCCGACCCGGACGGCGCGTTTGTCGGCCTCGTCTTCAAGATCACCGCCGACGCCCATGGCGACCTGCACTGGGTGCGGGTGTACCGGGGCCGGCTCCGCGCCGGCACGCGCGTCCTGAACACGACGCGCGACAAGAAGGAAAACGTGCAGCGCCTCTGGCGCATGCACGCCGACGAGCGTCTCCGCGAGGACGAGGTGCTGGCCGGCGACATCATCTCCGTCGTCGGCCTCCGCGAGTCGTACACGGGCGATACCCTGTGCGACACGCGGCACACGGTCGTCCTTGAGAAGATGGGCATTCCCAAGACCGTCATCGCCATGGCCATCGAGCCGCGTACCAGCGAGGACCGCCAGCGCCTCGGCGAGGTCCTTCGGATTCTGGCGCGCGAGGACCCGACGTTCGAGTACCGCGTGGACGACGAGACGGGGCAGACGCTGATCTCGGGCATGGGCGAGCTGCACCTGGACGTGCTCACGCACCGGATGCTGCGCGACTTCCGGCTCGACGTCAAAGTGGGCCGGCCGCGCGTCGCCTACCGCGAGACGATCCGAGAGGCGGCGGAGGCCGAGGGGCGGTTCATCCGGCAGACGGGCGGGCACGGCCAGTACGGCGTGGTCAAGATCCGCGTCGAGCCGCGCCCGGGCCGCGATCTCGGGGCCGACCCCGTCAGCTTCGACGTGGACATGAAGGGCGGGGCGGTCCCGCAGGAGTACATCCCGTGCGTCGAAAGGGGCATCCGCGAGGCGGCCGCCGGCGGCATCGTGACCGGCTACCCACTGACTGATGTGCATGTCACGCTTCTGGACGGGCAGCATCACGAGGTCGACTCCTCCGAGATCGCTTTCGAGGCCGCCGGGAGCCTCGCCCTCCAGCAGGCCGTCGAGAAGGCGGGCGTGCGGCTCCTGGAGCCGATCATGCGCCTCCAGGTGGTGGCGCCGAACGAGTACTTCGGCGATCTGACCGCCGACCTGATGTCGCGCCGCGCCGAGATCCGCGAGACCGAGCTGCGGGGCACCACGCGCGTCATCACGGCCATGGTGCCGCTGGCGGCGATGTTCGGCTACGCGACGACGGTCCGCAGCCTGACGCAGGGACGGGCCACGTACTCCATGGAGGCGTCGCATTACGCCGTCGTGCCCGACGACGTGGCGAGAACCCTTCTGGACTGACGCGCGGGAAGGCGTTGCCGGGCCGGGAAGGGCGGGCACATTTTGGGGCAAAGAATTTAGCCAAAAACTCGTTGACACCTCACTTGGGCGTGGTAAACTTAGTGTTCTCGGCACTCTATAAAACACCGGGCTTGTTTTTAGCCGGTCGGGACGTGCGCCTTGCGAGCGGCCCAGCCTGAGATGTTGGGCGGGCAGGGGTCGGCGGAAGGGCCGCACGCTTTCTTACAGGAAACTGTCGGCGACCAGAGGCGGCGCATGGTAGGCGATCGAATTCGAATTCGTATGCAATCCTATGACCACCGGGTGCTCGACCAGAGCGCGGTGGAAATCGTGGAGACCAGCAAGCGCACCGGGGCGCGCGTCAAGGGGCCGATCCCCTTGCCGACGCGCATCGAGCGCTACACGGTGCTCCGTTCGCCGCACATTGACAAGAAGAGCCGCGAGCAGTTCGAGATCCGCACGCACAAGCGGCTGATCGACATCGAGGACCCGACCGTCAAGACCGTCGAAGCCCTCAACAAACTCAACATGCCCGCGGGCGTATTCATCAAGATCAAGGCGTAGGATCATGCCAGCCATCCTGGGTAAAAAAGTCGGCATGACCAGTGTGTTCGACGACCGGGGCCGGCAGGTGCCGGTCACCGTCATCGAGGCGGGTCCGTGCCAGGTGCTCCAGGTCAAGACCGTCGAGAGCGACGGCTACAACGCCGTGCAGCTCGGCTTTGCCGAGAAGCCCGCGCGCCTGGTGACCGATCCGCTGGCCGGCCACTTCAAAAAGTCCGGCGCGACGCCCAAGCGCTTCATCCGCGAATATCGCACCGACGACGTGGCGAAGTACCAGCCCGGCGCCATGGTGACCGTGGCGGACTTCGAGGGCGTGGGCCTGGTGGACGTCATCGGGGTGACGAAGGGCCGCGGTTTCGCGGGCGTCATGAAGCGGCACCATTTTGCCGGTCAGCCCGCCAGCCACGGCACGGAGCGCAAGCACCGCTCCCCCGGTGGCATCGGCGAAGGCGCCGGCATCCCGGGCCGCGCGATCCGCCTCGGCAAGCACATGAGCGGGCACATGGGCGACGAGCGCAAGACGTCCGAACGCATCAAGGTCCTGAAGGTCGACGCCAAGGCGAACCTGTTGGTGGTTCGGGGCAGCGTGCCGGGAGCCAACGGCAGTTACGTCGTGGTGCGCAACGCCCGGAAGGTCGGCCCGCCGAAGCCGACGTCGTAAGGTTCCTGAAGAAAACGAGCGACCATGATCCAGGTAAAGATCCATAGCGCGGACGGCCAGGAGGCGGGCCAGATCCAGGTCGATGAGGCCTGGTTCGGCGGCAAGGTCCGCCTGGAGCTCCTCCGGCTGGCCGTGAAGCGCCACGAGGCGAACCAGCGTCAGGGGACGGTGGCGACGAAGAGCCGCGGCTTGGTCCATGGATCGAGCAAGAAGATCTTTGCCCAGAAGCACACCGGCCGGGCCCGCGCCGGCACGGTCCGCAGCCCGAAACGCCGCGGCGGCGGCGTGACGTTCGCCAAGGTCCCGCGCGACTTCAGCCTTGGCATGCCGAAGAAGATGCGGCGCCAGGCGCTCGATTCCGCGCTCCTCGCCCGCCTCCTGGATCGCGAGGTCATCGTCGTCGACGGCCTGAAGCTCGAGCAGCCGAAGACGAAGGAAGTCGCGCGGATGCTCAAGGCCCTCGGCGTGGAGCGGTCGTGTCTGCTGGCGCTGCCGACGGGCGAGACCGTGCTGTACAAGTCGGCCCGGAACCTGGCCCGCGTCCGCGTCCGCCCCGCCTCGGACCTCACCGCCTACGACGTCCTCTGGCCCAGCCGCGTGGTCTTCACGCGGCCGGCCTTCGAGGCAGTGCTTGAAGCGAGGAAGAACTGATGGACCCGTATCAGGTCGTCATCAAGCCGCTCATCACCGAGAAGGGCACGACGCAGAACGAGAAGCTGAACCAGTTTACGTTCCAGGTCCACGACCGCGCCAACAAGGCGCAGATACGTGAGGCCATTGAGACCATTTACGAGGTGCGCGTCCTGAAGGTGCGGACGCTGAAGCGGCGCGGCAAGGTGCGGCGGTATCGCTACACGCACGGCCGGACGGCAGGCATGAAGAAGGCGGTCGTTACGCTGCACCGTGAGGACCACATTGACCTGTTCTAAGACGGGTCGGCAGGCGTCTTGCTCCGGTGGGTGAAGGATAGGTTCATGGCCATCAAAGTATACAACCGAACGAGCGCCGGGCGGCGGAATTCATCGGTCCAGGACTTCTCGGACCTGACGAAGAAGGAGCCCGAGAAGGGCCTGACGAGGCGGATCGCCCGCAAGGGCGGCCGCAACAACCAGGGCTTCACCACGGCGCGCTTCCGCGGCGGCGGGGCGCGAAAGCTTCTCCGCCTCATCGATTTCCGCCGCGACAAGGACGGCGTGCCGGGCAAGGTGGCAGCGATCGAGTACGATCCGAACCGCAGCGCCCGCATCGCCCTCATCCACTACCGCGACGGCGAGAAGCGGTACATCCTTGCTCCCGGCGGACTCTTGGTCGGCCATACGGTGATGAGCGGCGACCAGGCGGAGCCGCGGAACGGCAACTGCCTGGCGCTGGCGAACATCCCCGCGGGCTTGGCGGTGCACAACATCGAACTCGTGCCGGGCGCGGGCGGCAAGCTGGTCCGCGCGGCGGGCCGGGCGGCCATGCTGAGCGCCAAGGAAGGCAAGTGGGCCTACATCACGCTGCCGAGCGGCGAGATGCGGCGCATCAACCTCGCCTGCCGGGCTACGGTCGGCACCATCGGCAACGCCGATCACAGCGCCGTCCGCTGGGGCAAGGCGGGCCGGATGCGCCACAAGGGACGCCGGTCGCACAGCCGCGGCTCCGCGATGAACCCGGTCGACCATCCGATGGGCGGCGGCGAGGGGCGCCGGTCCGGCGGACGCGACCCCGTGTCGCCGACGGGCGTCCTGGCGAAGGGCGGCAAAACCCGCAAACGCCGCAATCCGACCAACGTGCACATTATTCGGCGGCGCATCGGCCGGCGGTACGGCGAAGCGAAGATCCCCAAGTAAGGTTACGGGCGCATGGGACGTTCCACGAAAAAAGGTCCGCATGTTGACGTCAAGCTCCTGCGGAAGGTCGAGAAGATGCAGGAGCGGGGTATCCGCGAGCCCATCAAGACGTGGGCCCGCGCGTGCACGATCGTGCCGGAGTTCGTGGGCCAGACGTTCCTGGTTCACAACGGCCGGACGCACCTCAGGGTGCTCGTGACGGAAGACATGGTGGGGCACAAGCTGGGTGAGTTCGCGCTGACGCGGACCTTCCGCGGTCACAGCGGCAGGAGGGCCGCGATGGCGGCGGCGGCCGGCGGGGCGCCCGCGCCTGCGTCGCCGGGCGCCCCCGGACCCAGGAAACCGGAGTAATTCACCGGCGGCGCCGCCCCCGGGGCGACGCGGTTGGCCGGCGTGTGGAGAGGTTCACGACGATGGGGTATCGAGCGAGCCACCGATTTGCACGGATCAGCCCGCGGAAGGCGGGCCTCGTGATGGAGATGATCCGGGGCATGCCCCTGGAGGAGGCGCTCAAGGTGCTGGACTTCAGCCCGAAACGCGCCGCCAAGCTGGTGGCCAAGGTCGTCCGCAGCGCCATGGCGAACGCCGACGAGCAAGAAGCGGACCTGGAGGCGCTCTACGTGGCCGACGCACGGGCCGACATGGGCCCGGCGCTGAAGCGCGTGTGGCCGCGATCGCGCGGCTCGGCCGACATGCTGAGGCGGCCCACGTGCCACCTCATCGTGGAACTCGAGCAGACCAAGGACTCGAAGGAAGCCGAGGGCTAACGCAGGCAGGCAAGGCGGACCCGCATGGGACAGAAGATTCATCCAACCGGTTTTCGCATCGGCATCACCGAGCCGTGGCGCAGCCGATGGTACGCGCCGAAGCGCACCTTCGGGCAGCTCGTCGTGGAGGACGAGAAGATCCGGGTTTTCGTGAAGGCGAACTACGGGTTCGCCGCCGTCTCGAAGATCGAGATCGAGCGGACGCGCGAAGAAGTGAAGGTCATCCTGAGTTCGGCCCGGCCCGGCCTGATCATCGGGCGCAAGGGATCCGAGGTTGATAAGCTCCGCGAGCAGCTCGAGGCGCTCACCGGCCGCCGGATTACGGTCAACATCATCGAGATCGCGAAGCCGGAGCTCGCCGCGCAGCTCGTGGCCGAGGGCCTGGCGCAGCAGCTCGAGAAGCGGGCGGCGTTCCGCCGGGCCATGAAGCAGGCCGTCGACGCCACGATGTCCGCCGGCGCCAAGGGCATCAAGATCCGCACGGCCGGGCGCCTCGGGGGGGCCGAAATGCACCGGGCCGAAGTGACGGTCCGCGGCAGCGTCCCCCTGACGATGCTCGCGGCTCACATCGATTACGGTTTCGCGCAGGCCTACTGTACGTACGGCGTCATCGGCGTGAAGGTGTGGATCTATCTCGGTCCATACGCCAAGAAAGAGGAGGAGGCCGCCGATGGCCCTGATGCCTAAACGCGTGAAGTTCCGCAAGAGCCAGCGCGGCCGCATGAAGGGCCAGGCGCAGCGCGGCAACTACGTGGCGTTCGGCGATTTCGGGCTCCAGGCCATGGAGCAGGTGTGGCTGACCGCGCAGCAGATTGAGGCCGGCCGCGTCGCCGCCACCCACTTCCTGCGGCGCGAGGGCAAGCTCTGGGTCCGCGTGTTTCCCGACAAGCCCATCAGCGGCAAGCCCCTCGAAACCCGTATGGGCAAGGGCAAGGGCGAGCCGGAGTACTGGGCGTGCTGCGTGCGGCCCGGGAGGATCATGTTCGAGCTGGGCGGCGTGCCGGAGGACCTCGTGCGGCAGGCGCTGCGGCGCGTGGCCAACAAGATGCCCATCCGCACGCGGATGGTCGCGCGGCGGCGGTACCTGTAAGGGCAATCGCGGCGGCGCTACGGCGCCGCCGAAGGTCGCAACCCTCGAAGGGCGATGGTATGAAGGCGCACGAGATTCGCGAGATGTCGCAGGAGCAGATCCTCCAGGAGCTCGAGGCGCTGGAGCGCAAGGTCTTCGACCTGCGGACGCAGGCCGAGACTGAAGAGCTCCAGGTCTCAAGCGAGCTGCGCAAGGCGCGGCGCAACATCGCCCGCATGCGCACGATCCTGCGGGAGCGCGAAAGGGCCGCCGGCGCCGCGGCGGCGCCCGCCGCCAAGGAGACGGAGACGGTATGAGCCGACCGGCAGCCATTCGACGTCGTCTGCGGGGTACGGTCGTGGGCGACGCGTGCGCCAAGACGATCACGGTCGAGGTGACCCGCCGGTTCCGCCACCCGAAGTATGGGAAGATGGTGCGGCGGGACATCCGGGTGCACGCCCACGACGAGGGCGACGCGGCCCACGCCGGCGATACGGTGGAAATCGAGGAGTGCCGTCCGATGTCGCGGACGAAACGCTGGCGCTTGGTGCAGGTGCTGGAGCGCAACCCGGAGCAAGCGGTCCCCTCCGTCGCGCCGCCGCAGGCGGAAGGGACCCCGGCCACGTAGGCCACGAGGAGCGCCCCCGATGATCCAGATGCGAAGCATACTCGACGTGGCGGACAACACCGGCGCCAAGACGGTCCGGGCGATCCGCGTCATCGGCGGGTCGACGCGTAAGGGCGCGTTTACGCGGCCGGTGGCGGGCATCGGCGACGTGGTCATCGCCTCGGTGCAGAAGGCGATTCCGGCGGGCGAGGCGAAGAAGGGCGAGGTCGTGCGGTGCGTCGTCGTGCGGACGCGGTACGCGACCCGCCGGCCCGACGGCTCGTACGTGCGGTTCGACCGCAACGCCGTCGTGCTGATCGACAAGGAAGGCAACCCGCGCGGGACGCGCGTCTTCGGCGCGGTGGCCCGCGAACTGAGAACCAAGCAATACATGAAGATCGTCTCGCTCGCGAGCGAGGTGGTCTGACAGGAACGGATCGGCGCTATGCACATCCGGCGGGACGATATCGTGGAGGTCATCACCGGCGACGACACCGGCATGCGGGCGAAGGTGCTCCGCGTCGATCCCCGCAAGGGGCGGGCCATCGTCGAGGGCGTCAACCGCGTCTACAGGCATCTCAAACGCTCGCGGAAGAACCCGCAGGGCGGCCGCCTGGAGATCGAGGCGCCCGTGCACGTGTCGAACCTCCTGGTCGTGTGCACCAAGTGCAACAAGGGGGTCCGCGTGGGTTTCCGCAAGGAGTCCGACGGCTCGAAGCACCGCGTGTGCCGCAAGTGCGGCGCCGACCTCGGGGAGCTGTAATAAGCAATCGTGCTAATGAAGGAACGTTACCGCTACGACATCGTGCCGGTGCTCCGGGAGAAAACCGGCCGGCAGAACGTGATGAGCCTCCCGCGCCTCGAGCAACTCGTGGGGTCGAGGGGGCTCGGCAAGTCGCGCGACGAGCCGCAGCGCGTCGCGGCGGCGGCCGAGGACCTCGCCATCATCACGGGGCAGCGGCCGGTCATCACGAAGGCCAAGAAGAGCGTGTCGGCCTTCCGGCTGCGCGAGGGCGTGAACATCGGCTGCATGGCGACGT
>JAPLML010000463.1 GCA_026387055.1 Planctomycetota bacterium
CCCCGCTCGAGGGTGAAGATCTTGAAGCTGTCCTGAAGAAGGGCCGAGGGCGGGCCGATCTCCTCTTGTACCGCATATATCCTGGCAGCAATGCCGATGGTAATGCTCTGGTAACCCACGATTGCCATGAGGCTCGAGGCGACAAGCGTGTGCACATCGAGGACAACGCCCTGGATCTGAAGCGGACTGGTAAACACCGTCGCTCCCAGCAGGACGCCTAGGGCCATCAGTATTGCCCCTGGGATCATCAGGCACCACTTGGGGCTCAGCAGAACCAGGAACCGGAGGTGGCGCCAACCATCCTGGAAACTACGAAGGTGGGGCGGACGGGATCGGCCATCTGGGCTCAGCACGGTGGGCACTTCACACATCCGCAGTCCCCGTGCGGCCGCCTTGACGATCATCTCGCTCGCGAACTCCATGCCGGTTGTGCGCAGCGAGAGACTCTCGTAGGCCTGCTTCGTCAACCCGCGCAGACCGCAGTGAGCATCATCTATGCCTGACCGGTACAGGACGTTCAATATGCCCGTTAGGACAGGATTGCCGATGTACCGGTGGAGCCAGGGCATCGCTCCAGGCTTGATGCCTCCTCTAAACCGATTCCCGACCACAATGTCATAGCCTTCCCGCAGTCTTCTGATGAATGGCATCAAGTCCAGAAAATCGTAGGAGTCATCAGCGTCACCCATAATCAGGAACTTCCCTCTGGCTGCAGCAAATCCTTCCATCAGGGCAGCCCCATAGCCCTTGGTCCGGGCATCCACAACTCGTGCTCCCGCCCGTCGCGCAATGTCCTGGGAACCATCCGTCGAGCCGTTGTCTGCGACGATGACTTCGCCCGAGATGCAAGTGCTCGCCAGGAAGCGCAGGGCCTTGCTCACGCACGACTCCAACGTTTCTGCCTCGTTCAGGCAGGGCATAACAATGGAGACCTCCACCATGTCAGGCGCGACTCCTTCGGAACAGGCGGAGGGCCTATCCGGTCTTATTGGCTCTTCCATCCGAAGCTCCCTGCTGAGACCGCCTCAGGACAATTGGCCCCATCACCCCTCGCACTCGGTTGAAGCAAGCGTGCACCGCGGCGGCGGCGAGCACGATCAGGAACACATCAACGTGCGACCGATAGCGTGCATTCACGATGAGTGCTGTGTAGGTTAGCCATTGCGACAAGATGACAAGATAGACAACCATCAGCGCACGCCACCGGGACCTGGCGACGACGACGCCGATGAGCGCCAACGCGGCAATCGGCACAAAGGTAGCCGTCTGGATTATCCTTGTGAGACTGGTGTCGGCCCCGTGCCGCGTGACCGGTTGGGAGTAGGGGAGCCAGTAGAGCGCCGCCTTCCTCATGAGCAGAGCGATCGCCTCGGTGGGACGCTCGGCAAAGAAGCGCCCAACGGCATCGCAGTAGACCTTGCTGCGCTCAGGTCCCGCAGCAAACTGCCTCGCCCGCTTCTCGACCTCCAGGTATTCGGCATACGCTTGGCGGCGCTCCGGTGGACACCCCTCCTTGGCATACACATCGGCAATGTCCGACTTCCCAAGGTCCCAAGCCAGGGGGCAGTTGCCACTAAACAGGGCCTCCCCGCCCCGGCCGGGCACCAGTTGAAACTTGTCCGTAAGGTGATACCAGTAGCCACTCCATGCGAAGAGCACGGAGGAGCAAGCGGCCATCAGCACTGCAACTCGCGCCAACCGAGCGGTCCACTTGAAGCGGCAGACCGCCAACAGCCAAACGGCAAGCAGCGGGGCCAAGGTTCCCACCGTTGGCACGGCAAGGATGGCGAGCCCCAGCAGGAGCCCGGCGGCGGTCCATCGGTCCCACCTCTGAGGGCGTTGGGGCAATGACGCCGCGATGAGCACAAGGGAGGTCAGGAGCAGGATCAATATTGCCTGGGGGTACTCATAGCATGCGCTGATATACACATGCAGCGGATACACCGCGAGTATCGCCGACGCCGTAAGACCAGCGGCGTCATCGAAGAAGACCCGGCCCAGGCGGAATACCACCCAGCAGGTCAGCGTGCCGAAGACGGCCGTCAGGAGTCGGGCCGCAGTGCCGTTCTCCCCCGCGAACCCATAAATGGCCGCCAGCACAATGGGATGAAGCGGCGCGGACCCCGTGGCGCTGGCGGGATACGCTCCCTCCGAGAGAATGCTGTGCGCAATCGCGTTATATCGCTCGCCGTCCGGCCAGGTGGGCGGGGCCGGTAGCCAGATGGCCGCCCCCACGCGGCCCAATGCGGCGACCGTCAGGATGGTCGCCAGGATCCACTTGGTCCGCTGGCCAACCCATGAAGGCTTCACCTCACGCATCCTCGTCTCCCGTCCTTCCGTGGCTGCTCTACGGTCGGTCTAATGCGCTCCGTTGGTCGACGTAAACGGCCTTGCCGCGAGGCGACAGGGGGATAGACTCCACCCGTTCGATAGTGAAGGTCACCTGGCCATCGAGTTTGCGGCCGAGGTTCTGTTGGATGCGCTGCTGGTCCTCATCGCCGAACCCTTCGGCGGGGACAACCCGCAGCACCGCCTGTCCGGGCGTGTCCTGGTAGAACTGGAACTGCCGGACGTGAAGGAATGTGTCGTCGTGCATGTTCAGGGCGGTCCAGGAGATCTCGGACCCGTCGGCGGCGACGAGCATCTCCTGCGTGCGGTGGCCGCGGATGTCCCGGATGAGGACATGCTCCCGTCCGCAGGCCTCGCAATGGTCGCCGACATAGGTGGCGTAGTCGCCGGTGCGGTAGCGGATGAAAGGCACGACCGTGTTGATGAACCCGGTGCCGATGATCTCTCCGCGCTCACCCGGCGTGGTGACGGGCCTGCCTTGTTCATCCAGCAGTTCGCAGTAGCCGTACGTCGGCCAGACATGATAGTCGGTCGAGAACTCGCACTCCGCCGCCAGCACCAGTTTCTCCGAGTGGCCGTAGCAGGAGAAGTATCGGCAGCCGAAGACCTCCTCGACCATCTGGCGCTGCCCGGGGTAAACGGTCTCCGACTCGGCGATGATGCCGCGGATGTTGTCTGGCGCCTTCACACCCGCGCGGCTGATGAACTTGGCCAGGGCTGCTACCGACGATGGATAGACGTGCAGGAAGCATGGGCCGATGGTCGCTATGTGTTCCAGATAGCGGCCCACGCTCTCGTCGGTCATGTGAAAGCTGCTGTAGTAATGGTACCGCAGGACCGGGTCATATTCGTGGTATAGCCCCTTGCGATCACGCCTCACCGTCTTGCCACGAAGAACGGCCAGGGGCAGACCTAAGTGGAACCCCACACGTTGCCAACTGGCAATCAGGTAAGCGTACTCGGTTGCCGACCGGTTCGAGCTGATGTAGAAGCCGAGTGGTGTCCCACCTGTTCCGCCGGTGGAGGTATAGTCCACATCCCCGCACTGAGGGGGGACGACACACATCCGGTCCAGGTGTGTACGCAAGGTGGATCTGTCGATTGTGGGCAAGGCTTGCAGATCCTGTGCAGAACGGAGAGCCGCGGGGTCAAAGCCCGCCTTGTCGAATGCTCCGCGATAGAAGGGGCTGGCTCCGTCGGCTAGCAGGAGGATGGCCTTTAGTCTGTCGGCCTGGTAGCTGCGCGCGCGGTCAAGACACCACCACTGCGAGAGATCAGCAAACCGCAGTTCCCTGCGGAATCGGCGGCCGAGCCAGATGTCCGGCCGCACCCGCTCCAACAGATAGCTCGCCGGAGCTTTCAGCCAGGGGCTTACCTTCGCCCAGCAGTTCTTTGCTGAGACGGCTTGTCGCATGCGTGTCGCCAGCCTCTTCCCTGGACCTAAGCGTTCGTAAAGGAACAAAATAAAGTATTGTGCCGTGTCGAGCCGATATTTGAAGCATGATCGACACGAAGCCTATCTGCCAGAGGTACTCGGTGATTAAGGGACTGCTGGACGAGCGGGCCAGGCGTCTGTGGG
>JAPLML010000482.1 GCA_026387055.1 Planctomycetota bacterium
GTGAAGTCTCCCGTGCTGCTCGAGAAGGCGCTGGCGGGGCCGATGGCGGGCGTCGAGGAGATCATCTTCGCGGCGCGACGGATGGCCAGCGACGGCCACTGGTACGCCAACTTCAGCTACTTCGGCCCCGACGCCAACCGCAAGGCCTATGCCGAGGGCGGCCGCCTTTGCCGGCTCAACCTGAAGACCGGCAAGATGACCGTGCTCCTCGACGATCCCAAGGGCGGGGTGCGCGACCCGCAGGTTCACTACGACGGGCGCAAGATCCTGTTCTCGTACCGCAAGGGCGGCACGGACAACTACCACCTCTGCGAAATCAACTCCGACGGCACGGGCCTCGCGCACCTGACCGACGGCCGGTACGACGACATCGAGCCGACGTACCTGCCCGACGGCGACATCGTCTTCATCTCCAGCCGCTGCAAGCGGTGGGTGGGCTGCTGGCTGACGCAGGTCGCCACGATGCACCGCGCGGGGCCGGACGGCGGGAACATCCGCCTGATCTCGGCCAACATCGAGCAGGACAACACGCCGTGGGTCATGCCCGACGGCCGCCTCATCTACATGAGGTGGGAGTATGTCGATCGCAGCCAGGTCGATTACCATCACCTGTGGGTCTCGAATCCCGACGGCACGGGCCAGATGGTCTACTTCGGCAACATGCACCCCGCGACCGTCATGCTCGACGCCAAACCCATCCCCGGCGCCGACAAGGTGGTCTCGATCTTCTCGCCCGGCCACGGCATCCGCGAGCACGCGGGCGACGTGACCATCGTCGACCCCAACGGCGGTCCGGATGCCAGGCCCATGGCCCGGCGGGTCAGCCGCAAGACCGTCTACCGAGACCCGTACGCGTTCTCCGAAGCCTGTTTCCTGGTGGCGGGGCCCGAGGGCATCCTGCTCATGGACGGGCAGGGGAACACGCAGGTCGTGTGTCCGAAGACCGACGCCCTGGACCTCCACGAGCCGCGCCCGCTCGTGCCGCGCCCGCGCGAGCGGGTGATTCCGCCGCGCACCGACCCGCGGCAGGCGGCGGGCCGGCTCCTCCTGGCCGACGTCGCGTTCGGCAGGAACATGGCGGGCGTGAAACCCGGCGAGATCAAGAAGCTCCTGGTGCTGGAGGTCCTGCCCACGCCCGTCCACTACTCGGGGGGCATGGAGCCGATCAGCCTCGGCGGCACGTTCCTCCTGGAGCGGATCCTCGGCACGGTCCCGGTCGAGCCGGACGGCTCGGCGTACTTCGAGGTCCCCGCGCTGCGGCCGGTCTTTTTCATCGCCATGGACGCCCACGACAATGCGATCAAGCGCATGCACAGCTTCACAAATGTTCAGCCCGGCGAGACCACCGGCTGCACGGGGTGCCACGAATTGCGCGAGCAGGCGATGCTGCCCAAGGCGAACCTCCTGGCGCTCGGGCGATTGCCGAGCCGCCTGGAGCCGGTCAAGGACGTGCCGGAGATCTTCGACTTCCCGCGCGACATCCAGCCCATCCTCGACAAGCACTGCGTGACGTGTCATAATCCGGACAAGCGCGACGGCGACGTGATCCTGTCGGGCGACCGCGGGCCGCTCTATTCGCACAGCTACTTCACGATCATGTCGCGGGGGCTGGTGGCCGACGGGCGGAACGCCGCCGTCGGCAGCCGCCCGCCGCGCTCCGTCGGCGCCGCCTGGAGCCGCTTCATCAAGACCCTCGACCCGAGCCACTACGACGTCAAGGTCTCCGACCGTGAGCGGAAGATGGTCTGGTACTGGATCGAGTCCGGGGCGGTCTACCCGGGGACCTACGCAGCGGCGGGCACGGGCATGATCGGCGGATACGTCGAGAACGCGATCCAGCGGATCGACGTCGCGTGGCCTTCCGTGGCGGCGGCCGACGAGGCGATGAAACGCCGGTGCAGCGCGTGCCATGATGCCAAGGCGCAGCTGCCCAGGTCGCCCTCCGATGATATGAAGGAGGTCCCGCGGGAGCAGCGGCGGCTGCGCCTCACGCGCCACCTGGCGTATAACCTGACGCGGCCGGAAAAGTCGCAGATCCTCCTGGGGCCGCTGGCCGCCGCGTCGGGCGGATACGGCACCTGCCAGGCGAAGGCGGCCCCGCCCAAGCCGGGCGAGAGGGCGCCGGAGGTCTTCGCCGACGCCCGCGACCCCGATTACCGGAAGATCCTGGCGGCCGTCAACGACGCGAAGCAATGGCTCGATGAGAACAAGCGGTTCGACATGCCGGGCTACCGGCCGAGCCTCCCGTACGTCCGCGAGATGAAGCGCTATGGCATCCTGCCGGAAAGCCTCGGTCCGAACGACCCGGTGGACGCCTACGCCACCGACCGGGCCTACTGGCAATCGCTCTGGTATGAGCCTCGCACCCCGTGATAAAGGAGAACGCGATGGGCTGCCGTTCAGGTGTTGTGCTGGCCGTGGTGTGCCTCGTTGCCGCCGGCTGCGCGACCGGGCCGGAATGGCGCGCCCGGGAAATCGCCTCCATCGGCGGGTTCGGCGCGCCGGAGTGCGCCCTCGTTGATCCGTCGAGCGGCGCCGTCTACGTCTCGAACATCGTGATCTCCAAGGGGGCGGCCTGGGCCGATGACGGCACGGGCTTCATCTCCCGCCTCAGGCCCGGCGGCGAGCCGCAGGCCATGCGCTGGAAGGACAGCACGCCCGATCTGCCGCTCAACGCCGCGAAGGGCATGTGCGTGGTCGGCGCGACCCTCTACGTGGCCGACAACACGCGGATCGTCTGTTATCCCACCACCCGCGACGAGCCCGGCCGGCGGATCGAGATTCCCGGCGCCAGGCAACTGAACGACATGGCGTCCGACGGCGCCGCCGCCTATGTCTCCGACACGGCAACCGGCAGGATCTACCGGATCGATCCGCAGGCCAGCCTGCGCGAGATCAAGGGCCCGCCGAGCGCCAACGGCATCACGTTCCATAAGGGCCGCCTGTTCGCCGTCAGTTGGGGCATGCACGAGGTCTACGAGCTGGATGCGTCGGGCAAGGAGGGGCCGAAGCCGTTCGGCCTGGCCGCGAGCTTCAAGAATCTTGACGGCATCGAAGTGCTCGAGGACGGCACCTTCATCGTCTCGGACTACACGGCGGGCAAGGTGCTGGCGATCTCGCCGGACCGCAAGACCGTCCGCCCGATCCTCTCCTGCCGGACGCCCGCCGACATCGGGCTGGACCGCGACCTCGGCCTCCTTTACGTCCCGGCCCTGGAGGCCAATGCGGTCTCGGTGTACAAGCTGGAGAAGAAGTAGGTGCGGGGTGGTCGGCGCATGATGAGGACCGCGTGGAAGCTGGCGGCTATCCTTCTCGTAGTATCGCTTCAAGCGTTGGCCGCCCACCCCGCGCCGGAGATCGAGAAAGACTGGGCGGCGCAGGACGGCCTCTACGCCGACGAGGCGTGGCGTCCGGAGGCCGTCCGCCGGCCCATCGACGAACTCGGCGAGGCCGGGAAGGACCTCGCGGAGCGTTTTGACGAACTGCGGCGTCTTGCCCCTCCCGACGACGATCCTCGGTGGCTCGAGCTCTACCGGGCCGCCTGCGTCCGCCGCCGCGCCGCGCGGTTGGCGCCGCACCTCGACAAGCTCCGCCGGGTGGTCTTCACGAAGCACTACGACCTGGGCGGATCGCACTACGCCTACACCGAGGGGCAGTCCGACGCCCAGGCCGAGCGCCATTTCCATCCCGGCACGAGCCTGTGCCTCCTGGAGATGGACGGGCCCTACGGCGCGGTCCGCACGCTCCTCGACGACCCCAAGGGGGTGATCCGCGACCCGGACGTCTCCTACGACGGCCGGCGCATCCTGTTCGCGTGGAAAAAATCCGACCGCCAGGACGATTACCACCTCTACGAGATGGCGGCGGCCGGCGGCGAGGTCCGGCAACTGACCTTCGGCCTGGGCTTCGCCGACTACGAGGGGGCGTACCTGCCCGGCGGCGACATCGTTTTCAACTCCACCCGCTGCGTCCAGACGGTCGACTGCTGGTGGACCGAGGTCTCGAACCTTTACACCTGCGACGGCCGGGGGCGATACCTGCGGCGCCTGGCCTACGACCAGGTCCACACCAACTTCCCCACGGTGACCCCCGACGGCCGCGTCCTTTACACGCGATGGGAGTACAACGACCGCGGCCAGATCTATCCGCAGGGCCTCATGCAGATGTACCCCGACGGGACCGGCCAGACGGAGTGCTACGGCAACAACTCGTGGTTCCCGACGACGATCCTCCACGCCCGCGCCATTCCGGGGACCGATAAGATTGTTTGTATCTTCACGGGTCACAATAGCATCCAGAAGGGGTGGCTGGGCCTCCTGGACCCGTCGCGCGGCCGGCAGGAGAACCAGGGGGCCCAGCTCATCGCCCCGGTCCGCAGGACCGACGCCGTGCACGTCGACGCCTACGGTCAGCGGGGCGACCAGTTCCAGTACCCGTTTCCGCTGAGCGAGACGGCGCTGCTGGTCGCGTTCAAGCCGGCCCGTGGGGCGAAAGAGGCGCCGGGGCCGTTTGCCGTCTACTTCATGATGGTGGACGGGCGGCGCGAGCTCCTCGCGTGGGACCGGAAGATCTCGTGCAACCAGCCGGTGCCGCTCGCCGCCCGGCCGGAGCCCGCCCCGCGGCCGCGCGCCGTCGATTATCGCCGGAACACGGGCACGGTGTGCCTTCAGGATGTCTACGTCGGGCCGGGCCTCCGGGGCGTGCCGCGCGGAACGGTCAAGAGCCTGCGCGTCGTGACGATGGAGTTCCGCGCCGCCGGGATCGGCAGCAACAATAACAGCGGCCCGGCGGGCGCGGCGCTTATCAGCACGCCCATCTCCATCCACGGCGCGTGGGACGTCAAGCGGGTCCTCGGCACGACGCCCGTCTACGAGGACGGGTCGGCGTGCTTCATCGTCCCCGCCCGCACGCCCGTCTACTTCCAGGCCCTCGACGCCAAGGGGCACGTGGTCCAGACGATGCGAAGCTGGACGACGCTTCAGCCGGGCGAGTACCAGTCGTGCGTCGGATGCCACGAGAGCAAGAACAGCGCCCCGCCCCTCGTCGGCCCGACACAGGCCCTCAGCGCCGGCCCGCGGGAGCTTCGTTTGTGGCAGGGCCCGCCGCGCGGGTTCTCATTCGAGCGCGAAATCCAGCCGATCCTCGACCGCCGCTGCGTCCGCTGCCACCATGGGGACCTCAAGGCCG
>JAPLML010000427.1 GCA_026387055.1 Planctomycetota bacterium
TGAGCCAGGCTTGAATCGGCAGGCTCGATGCGCCTGAGCAGGTCCACGACCTGCCTCGCCCCGGCGCCCCCGAGCGTGTGGCCTTGCCACATCCCGCCGAGTCCGGAACGCGTCGTTCTTGGAGCCCAGCAGTTGCTTTGCTGATGGGACAGGCCATACCCATGCTCATCAACACACCCACTCCTACGAACACTCGCACTGAAGCCCCGCGCAGGACGCTCATGCCAATTCGCTTGGGCTGTTGGTATCCGTCAGGCCAACCCCACCCAAGACGTGGAAGGAAGTCTTCGTCGTGAAGGACAACCAGAACCCGCGCTCGTTCCGCAAGGAGATCGAGCCGGTCGGGACCGACACGTTCAAGCTCGTGATCGAGAAATCCGTGAACCCCGTGACGCTGAACGCGGCCCAGGTGAGCGAGATCGAGCTGTACCCGGCGGCAAAGTGACGGGGGTCCTTGCGCTACGCGGACGACCGCACTGCTGCGATGGCAAAGGCAAGTCCCGTCTTCACGATCCGGTCTTCTTCGTCTGGGAGTTCAGGACGGCCCCGACGATGGCATCGGCAAGGGCTTTCATCCCTTTGTCACCCGGGTGGGCGGCGACCCCGTCGTGCGTGAAGGCTCGTTCCGAACGCGCCGCGTTGCCGGCATCCCGGCCGATCGGGCCGGCGTCGACGAAGATGCCGTTGACATCCTGGCAGGCCTGTCGGAGTACTTCGTCCTTGGCGGCATCCGCCCAGAAGCAGCTTCGCACTACCACCAGAGGATGGCGTCTCGCCAGGGCGCATCGCAGGATGCTCATCATTCCGGTCCTGAACTGCGCCTTGTCGCCCTCGGAGGCCAACGCGGGCACATTCTCTCCGATGGCCAGAACCACCAGGTCAGGGTCCAGCGCGAAGAGGTCCTTCATCTGCTTGTCCACGTCATAGGTCGCGTAGTTTCGCTCGAAATCCGCGATGTTCCCGACCATGATCCGCGGCCTGGATCCGGTATGCTGAGCCAGGGCGGTGGTGACGAGATGGACGTAGTCCTTGTCCTCGGAACTGGCCGCCATGCCCCAGTTCCCGGTCCAGCCGATATCCGCCTTGGGACCGTGCAAGGTGATGCTGTTGCCCAGGAACAGAACCCGACGAATGGCTGAAGCTTTGACCTCCGGCTCGGCGGTGACCGGGAACATCGAGATCCGGAACTTGGTGCAGCCGTAGGGAATGAGCGTTACTCGCTCCGGGGGTTTCCCCTTGGCAGCCGGCAGGAGCGGCAGCCGCGGGGCTTTGGAGTCGGGGTCCCAGGCGATCTCGACCGCATTGACATGCAGCTTCAGGGGCGCCGCCAGCGGCCAATCCCATCTGGCGGGCATCGCAGTGCGCTCCACCTCCAGGTTGGGATCCTGCACGTCCAGTGCGAACTTCCACCGAGCCGACGGATCAGGGGTGTTGGCGTTGGCGGTGTCCGCAATCGGCAGTGCGAAGAGCAGCGGGCCGTAGGAGACCGAGGCGTAGGGCACTCCCCGAGTGCTGTCCTTGTCAGGGATCGTCACCGGCGTGGCTCGGTGCGAGCCGTCCCACGGCCCTGTCGTCGCCGCATCGCGGCCGGTCCGCAGACTCGCGGTCATCGGAAGGTGCAGTCGAGCCGTGTCGCCCGGTTTCCAGGTCCGCTGGACACGGACGAATCCTTTGGGATCCCGCTTGATCGCGACCGCGGAGCCGTTCACGTCCAAGACCGGGGCCGTGCACCAACCTGGAATACGAAACTCCAGCGGGAATGCTGCCTCTCGCGCCGGCTGCACGGAGATCTCGATGGTTTCGTTGAAGGGGTAACTGGTTTTGCAGGTGATCACAATCGGCACGCGGTCGGCCACCATTGCGGTCACCTTGCAGGGGCCGTAACAGGTTGCCGCCAGGCCGTTGTCGTAGGTGGCCATCCACATGTGCGTGACATACCATGGCACAATGCGGTTGAGCGCGGCCGTACAGCACAACGGCGCGTGCTTCCGCTCATAGGCGCCGCCTTCTGCCCTGGGGCCGTGCGGAAAGTCGGGCGAGAGGTTGGCGAAACGGTTGGGGCTTTGGAAGTAGACGTGTGTCTTGAAATCGCGCGAGACCGTGGCCGGCCCCGCGTTGAAGAACGCCCGCTCCGCCCGGTCCGCCATCCGGCCTTCGCCGGACACCAGGAGCAGGCTGATCTGGCTCCACACGTACCCCGCCACGTCGCAGGTCTCGCTGCCCCGAAACGCGCCGGTGGGACCATACCACTCGTCGGAGACGGGGACGCCATAAGGTTGCATGGCCACTCGTTCGAGCAGGTCGTGCCAGCCGACCGCAGCATCAAGGTAACGTTTGTCTCCAGTCCAGAGATAGCCCACAGCCCAGGGCGTCGTGCTTTCGAGGAACTCGACCACGTGAGCGTTGTCCACGGTTGTTCCGGGTTTCAGATCCGGCGCCTCGCTGTATCGCTTGAGATTCGGCACGAGACCAACGTCGTTCTGCTTGAACACGGCGTCCAGAGCGGACGCGATACCCCGGCTGCCGGTCCAGCAGTAGGTGTCATAGGCCGGCCACGGATTCGAAATGCTGCCGGTAATCGAGCGCAGGCAGTTGGGGTCTGCGGAATAGGCATTCTCCATCGCTTCGAGGACGTGTTTGTCGCCCGAGCCTGCGTAGAACCCCGTCATGGCTCGCCCCAGCAGGCCGCAAGTCCAAAGTGGCCAGCCGCCCAAGGCGTCATTAACCGCCTTCCGGTCGCCGGGATTCTCGCGGTCGAGCCACCAGAGGAAGAGCAGGCCGCGGGTGTTCATGCTGTCGGCCACTGCGTACAACCGCTTCTTCGCCTGC
>JAPLML010000169.1 GCA_026387055.1 Planctomycetota bacterium
GCGGAAGGTGTAATCGACCACGAGGGAGCCTGCGGGCTCGAGGACGAGATCCTCGCGCAGGCCGGTGCCGTCGTCGCCCTCGAACGAGAACGCGGACCGGCAGCGGGCGACGATCGTCCTGCCGTTCACCCGCAGCCACGAGACGGCCGGCCGCTGGGGCGTCAGTGTCTCCCGTCCGCGCACCAGCCCGCAGAACCGGCCGCCCGCGAGGCGCACGTCGAAGGCGTCGCCCGAGAGCGTCGCCTCGCCCTGCATGTGGGCGATCAGCCCGCGGTCGGTGTACCGCCGCGGAGGGCCCGGCGCCGGGACGGGCGGGTCGGTGGTTGCCGCGGAAAGCTGCGCGAGCAGGTCGCGCGTCTCGTCGCTGCGCCGGCGGCGCCTGCGGCGCATGCCTTCGGCCGCCGCGAGCCGCCGACGTAGGGCCGTGGCGGGGAACAGGCGCCACTCAGCGATGTCGGTCGAGGCGCGCCCGTCCGCGGGCTGCCGGGTGCCGCCTTCGAGCGCGGCTTCGGCGAGTGAGACGACGGTTCTGCCGGAGCCGAGGACCCTTTCGGCGAAGGTCTCGATCAGGGGGGCTGCTGCGGCCGGCGCGGGGGGCAGCGCGGCGAGGTCGATCATCACGAAGACGTCGCCGGCGCACGCCATCAGGCGGCGCAGGTCGGCGTCCAGCGCCGGGCGGCCCGCGCCCTCGAGCGGAAGCCGGGTGTAGGGGAACACCCGCAGGCCGTAGTGCCCCGAGAAGGACAGCGGCCGGCCGACGGCGGCGGTGCCGACGAGCCCGAGGCCGTGCCGGAGGAACAGCGCGGCCGCGCCCGGACGATCAAGGTCGGCGAGTCGGGGCACGATGGCCCCCGGCCGGCGGCCGAACACGTCCGCCAGGCCCGTGGACCACGGGTTGCGCACGCCCCAGGCGATCTCCCGGTCGAGCTCCTCGAGCGCGAGCACGGGCTGACAGGCGCCCGTGCAGCCCATGGCGAGCAGGGTGTCGCCGGCGGAGGCGAGGCGCTCCCGCAGCACCGGCGCGAGGTCGGAGGCTCCGGCATCGGTCCCGGGGAAGGCTGGGAAGTTCCAGTGCAGGGGCACGGGGTGGAGCACCCGGAGGATCCGGTCGACGAGGAGGGGTGCCCGGGCCCAGCAGGCGGCGTCCCACTGCACCCCGACCAGCAGGCGCTGGCCGGCGGCTGCCCGAGGGGTGGGGGCTCCCGCCTCCGCACGCCCAGGGCGTGCGGGGACTGCCGCCCTAGGGCTGCCAGGCTGCTTCCGCTCCGCGTTCATGTGCCTTTCCTGTGTACCGGTTCCATTCCCCGGCGTCAAGTCAGGGGCAGGGATGCCCCAAGTCGGCCGAGGCACGGATGCCGAAAGGCCGACCCATATCCATGGACGGACAGAGGTCGACGCCGACGCAGGGCCATGGACGGTCAAAAAATACCGCTTGCCTCGACCGTGTCCTCGTTTGTATCTTTGACTAAAAGCGGCGTTCGCTGCTCGCCTCCGACAGGCATGACACGACTAACTTTTATCGGAAAGAAAGGGTTGAGACATGGCCAAGCAACTGCGGTTCGATGAGGACGCGCGCCAGAAACTCCTCCGAGGGGTGGAGAAAATGTCCACCGCCGTCAAGGTCACCCTCGGCCCGAAGGGCCGGAACGTGGTGCTCGACAAGAAGTTCGGCGCCCCCACGGTCACGAACGACGGGGTCACGATCGCGAAAGAGATCGAGCTCGAGGATCCGTTCGAGAACATGGGCGCGCAGCTGCTGAAGGAGGTCGCGACCAAGACCAACGACGTGGCCGGCGACGGCACCACCACCGCGACCGTCCTCGCGTACTCGATGATCAAGGAAGGCCTGAAGCGGGTGGCCGCGGGCATCAACCCCATGGACATCAAGCGGGGCATCGCGAAGGCGGTCGAGATCGCGGTCGAGGACATCAAGAAAAGCGCCAAGGACATCAAAGAGAAGGACGAGATCTCCCAGGTCGCGGCCATCTCGGCCAACAACGACATGGAGATCGGCATGCTGATCGCCGACGCCATGGACAAGGTCGGCAAGGACGGCGTCATCACGGTCGAGGAGTCCAAGAGCCTCGAGACCAGCCTCGAGGTGGTCGAGGGCATGCAGTTCGACCGGGGCTTCATCAGCTCCTACTTCGTCACCAACCGGGAGACGCAGACCGCGGTGATGGAGAACCCCTACATCCTGATCCACGACAAGAAGATCTCGGGCATGAAGGACATGCTGCCGCTGCTCGAGAAGATCGCCCAGACCGGCAAGCCCCTGCTCGTGATCGCCGAGGAGGTCGAGGGCGAAGCCCTCGCCACCCTCGTCGT
>JAPLML010000750.1 GCA_026387055.1 Planctomycetota bacterium
GCCCTTGCCGCCGAAGGTCGCCACCGGCGGGCACGGCGGGTCGCACGGCAACCTGACCGAGGAGTTCATCTCGGCCATCCTCGAGGACCGCAAGCCCCTGGTGGACATAGTCCTGGCATTGAACATGACCGTCGCCGGCATCGTGGCGCATCAGTCGGCCATCAAGGACGGCGTGCGCATGAAAATACCGCAGTTCACCTGATCCCGCCAGCGCTGACGGCATGATGATATGGTTCATCCATTCGTTTCATCATGCATTCTTTCTACGGTTCGATTTAGATCGTTTCGCCGACGCCCGTTTTCAGGGTAAACCGGTCGCCGGTGACGGATTCCGCCGGCAGGACAGGGCCGTCTCGGAGGCGAGCCGGCAATGCCCGGGCCTCACTTCTGAGTATTGTCGTTGAGGAATTGCCGGTGCTGGCCGGAAATGCTTGACATTTCCGATAGCGTATGCGCTGATTCGTCAGGCGCCTGTCATCGGATGCGGCGAGGGGCCGCGGCCGCGAAAGGATGATCTGTCAACATGGCGGAAACGGAGTCCTTGGTAAACACCCGGGAGCAGATCGGGCGAGAGTACGGAGAGGTTGCGCAAGGCCCGTACATCACCATCTCGCGCCAGTGCGGCTGCTCAGGTTTCACACTGGCTTTGTTGCTGGCCGAGGTACTGAACGACGATGCCCCCCCCGGCCGGGCATGGAAGGTGTTCGGCAGGGAGGTCCTGGAGCAGTTGGCCACTGAGACGAACCTGGCGACGGAACTGGTGGAGAAGATTCGGGCCAAGCAGCCCCGGTTGGTGCTGGATTTCTTCCGGTCATTCCTGGGCAAGAACGTCCCCAGCGGCTATGAGATTCGCAACCGGATCACAACCATCATCCGGGGTATGGCGTTCGACGGGTACGTGATCATTGTTGGCCAGGGCGGGTCGGGCGCGACGACGGGGATTGACAACGGCCTGCACATCCGCCTGGAAGCGCCGGAGGATTGGCGGGCCGTGGAGGTGGCCAAGTCCCAGGGTTGCAGCCTCCCGAGCGCGTTGGCGATCATCCGGAAGCGCGAGAAAGAACGCGAGTACCTGCGGAGAATCTACCACATGCGGTTCCCGCGGGAGCCGCAGTTTCACCTCGTCTACGACCAGTCCTGCTTCGGGCTGACGACGATCGCCAAGCACATGATTCTCGCGATGCGGATGAAGCACCTGATCTGAGGCGCCGCCGGGCGCCCCGAGACCCGGGCGAACGGGGCGGGCATGTAGCCGCGGGCCGGTCAGACCGGCTTGCACGTGGCCGCCAGGACGGTCAAGACATTTTCCCGCATGTGGGCGACTCCCCCCGAGACCGCAAACAGGTGGTTCTGCTCGCGCTGTCGGATGACGAGCTGGCCGGACCCGATGGCGGCCACGAACGGCGCCCGGTCCACCAGGACCCCCAGCAGTCCCTCGGTGGTCGGGACGATGGCGGAAGTGGCATCGACGGCGAGGACGGATTCCTCCTCGGTCGTCACGATGCACCGGAATGTCTCTTTATCGAACATGGTGGTCCCATCCGGCGGGCGGCGGTCTTGGCCGTCGGGTCCGGGGCTTGGTGAAGGCCCCGGCCGCTACACAGCACCCTGCGCCTTCATTTTCTCGGCCTGCTCGGCCGCCTCCTCCACCGTTCCGACGTACATGAAGGCCTGCTCTGGCAGGTGGTCCCACCGGCCATCGCAGATTTCCTTGAATGACCGGACGATTTCCTTTAGGGGCACGAACTTGCCCGGCTTGCCCGTGAATATCTCCGCAACGAAGAACGGCTGGGAAAGGAACCGCTCGATCCGGCGCGCCCTGGCCACGATCATCCTGTCCTCTTTGGAGAGTTCCTCGACGCCGAGGATGGCGATGATGTCCTGGAGGTCGCGGTAGCGCTGGATGATCTGCTGCACCTGCCGGGCCACGAGGTAGTGCTCCTCGCCGACGTACTGGGGGCTGAGGATTCGCGACGAGCTGGACAGCGGGTCGATCGCGGGGTAGATGCCCTTCTCGACGATCTGCCGCTTGAGGGTGATGAACGCGTCCAGGTGGCCGAACGTCGCCGCCGGGGCGGGGTCCGTCAGGTCGTCGGCGGGAACATAGACCGCCTGGACGGACGTGATCGCCCCGTTCTTGAGCGAGACGATGCGTTCCTGCAGCTCGCCCATCTCGGTGCCCAGCGTGGGCTGATAGCCGACGGCGGAGGGCATGCGGCCCAGCAGTGCCGAGACCTCGCTGCCGGCCTGGGAATAGCGGAAGATGTTGTCGATGAACAGGAGCGTGTCGGCCCCGGTGGTGTCGCGGAAGTACTCGGCGAGGGTCACGGCGGAAAGGCCCACTCGCAGCCGGGCCCCGGGAGGCTCGTTCATCTGCCCGAAGATCATGGCGGTGCGGTCGATGACCCGCTGGTCGGTCTGGCCGATGCGGGCGTGCTGCATCTCCAGCCACATGTCGTTGCCTTCGCGGGTCCGCTCGCCGATGCCGGCGAAGACGCTGTAGCCGCCATGCTGGGTGGCGATGCGTGCGATAAGCTCCTGGATGATGACGGTCTTGCCAAGCCCCGCACCGCCGAACAGGCCGGTCTTGCCGCCGCGGACGAAAGGCGCCAGCAGGTCGATGACCTTGATGCCGGTCTCGAACAGGTCGTTGCTGGGCTTGACGTCGGTCAGGGGAGGCGGGGCATGGTGGATGGGCCGGTATTGCTCGGCGCGGATTGGCCCGCGCCCGTCGATGGGCTGGCCGAGGAGGTTCATGACCCGCCCGAGGACCTCCTTCCCGACCGGGACGGTGACGGACTGGCCGGTGTCGATGACCTCCATGCCGCTGGCCAGGCCGTCGGTGGGCCCCAGGGCCACGCAGCGGACCTTCCCGCCGCCCAGGTGCTGCTGGACCTCCCCGACCAGGTTGATGGGCGGGGGCCCGTCGGAGCGGATCTCCACGGCGTGGTAGATCTGCGGCAGGTGACCCGGCTCAAAGGCCGCGTCAAAGGTGCTTCCGATTATTTGGACGAGTCTTCCTGTGTTGCTCATGTCAACGAACCCCTTCGACCGCGTCAGCGCCGCCGACGATCTCGGACAGCTCGGCGGTAATGCGTGCCTGGCGTGCGCGGTTCATCTCCTGGGTTAAGTCGCGGATCATATCTTCGGCGTTGGTGGTGGCGGCCTTCATGGCCATCAGGCGTGCGGTGTGCTCGCTCAGGGCGGCCTCGATGAAGGCCTGGTACAGCCTCATCCGCAGGGCCAGCGGGAGCCCGACTTCCAGGACGGTCTGGACGTCGGGCAGCGGCTGGAACTGGGCATAGACTGACACGATGGCG
>JAPLML010000068.1 GCA_026387055.1 Planctomycetota bacterium
TGACTGCGTGAGCGCCCATGGCACCGGCACGCCGAAGAACGATGCCGTCGAGACGGCGGCGATCAAGGAAGTCCTGGGCGACCGCGCCCGCCGCATCCCTGTCCATGCCGTCAAGTCGATGACCGGTCACATGATCGCTGCCAGCGGCGCGGTGGAGGCTGTCGCGGCGATCCTCACGCTGACGGAAGGGGCCGTGCCGCCGACGATCAACCTGCGGACGCCCGACCCCGAATGCGACCTCGATTACGTGGCCGCCGGTTCCCGGCCGATGACCGGCCGGACTGTGCTCTCAAACTCGTTTGGTTTTGGCGGACAGAATGCCACCCTCATTTTCGGGAGACACGACACATGAACTCACCCACCGACACCATCACGCCGACGGCCCCGCCCGGCGCGGGCAACGGCCTCGCGGAGCAGGAGGTCCTGGAGCGTCTGCGGCCGCTCATCACGGAAGTCACGGGCGTGCCGCCGCGCGAGATCGCGATCGAGAGCGTTCTGATGACCGACCTGGGGGCCGAATCGATCGACCTGCTGGACCTGAGTTTCCTCGTGGAGGAGCAGTTCGGCATCACGATCGAGCCGAACGAGTTCGAGAGCCGCGCGCGGGCCCGCATCCCCGGAGGCGTGTTCGAGAAGGACGGCTGCCTGACCGACGCGGCTCTGGCGGAGTTGCGGCAACTCCTGCCGGAAGTGCGGCCCGACCGCCTCACCGCCGGCCTGCGGCGGGCGGACCTGCCGACCGTCCTCACGGTGGGCGTCCTGGTGCACCTCATCCAGCGCAAGGCGGCGGAGAAGGACGGCGGGGTGGGGCATGCTTAAGGGGCGCACGGCTTTCGTGACGGGCGGCACCGGGGCGGTCGGCGGGGCCATTGTGCGGGTTCTGGCCCGCGAGGGCGCGGCCGTGGCCTACACGTATCACACCGCTGCCGACAAGGCGGCCGCGCTCGACGCGGAACTTCTGGCGGCGGGGGCCCACGCCGCCTCGTACCCGCTCGACGTGCTCGACGGCGCCGCCGCCGCAGCGCTGGCCGAGCGGGTCGACCGCGAACTCGGCCCCGTGGATATCCTTGTCAACAACGCCGGCGTCACGCAGGTCCTGCCGCTGGCGCTCATCGAGGAGGCCGACTGGGACCGCGTCATGGACGTGAACGTCAAGGGCACGTTCCTGGTGACCAAGGCGTTCGTGCGCGGCATGATCCGGCGGCGGCGCGGGGCGGTCGTCAACATGGGGTCGCTGGCGGGCATGCGCGTCCTCGACGTGCCCGTGCATTACGCGACGGCCAAGAGCGCGATTGTGGGGTTCACGCTGTCGCTGGCCCGCGAGGTGGGCCGGTACGGCATCCGCGTGAACGCCGTTGTGCCGGGGATGCTCACCGAGGGCGTGAGCGTCAACATCCCCGAGCGGTCGCAGGAGGAGTACAAGCGGTTCTGCACGCTGTCTCGCGCGGGCCGGCCCGAGGAGGTGGCGGAACTCGTGGCGTTCCTCGCGAGCGACCGCGCCTCGTACATCAACGCCCAGGCCATCTTCATCGACGGGGGTCTCTGATGAAGTTCCGCATGGTGGACCGCATCCTGGCGTGGGAGCCCCGGCGGAGGATCACCGGCACGAAGACCGTATCGTTCGAGGAGTACACCCTGCGGTCGGCCCTCGGTGACGGGCCGCGCCTGCCAGAGTCGCTCCTCTTGGAGAGTTTCTTCCAGCTCGGTAACTGGCTGATCGTGCTGACGTCGGACTTCTCGCGAATGGGCCTGATTGTGCGGACCGAAGAGGTGCGTTTCGCCGGTCCCGTGGGGCCGGGCGAGCGGATGACGATGGAGCTCATGGTCCGCCGGTACCGCGACGACGGCGTGCTGTTCGACGGTGTCGGCCGGGTTGGCGCTCGCGAAGTGGCCGTCGGGCGCGGGTGCTTGGCCGCCCTGGCGCCGTTGGCCGACTACGCCGACCCCGCCGACCTGCGGGTCCTCTTTTCGGAGATCCACCGGCCCGAGGAGCCCGCACCATCGTGAGAGCCACCCGACCCTACACCTACCTGGGCACCGTGCAAGGCATGTGCCGCGAGTGCGGCAGCCTGGTGCCGTGTCGCGTGCTGGCCGACGGCCCGTCGGTGTACCAGGAGCGCCTGTGCCCGACGTGCGGCAAGTCGCGTGCGCGCATCGCCGACTCGGTCGAGTGGTACGCGGCGATGATGCGGACCGGCGTCCGCTGCAAGCCCCCGCGGCTGGAGGGCCGGCCGGTGACGCGGGGGTGCCCGCACGACTGCGGCCCGTGCCGGTTCCACGCCAATGCGTGTCACCTGGCGGTCTTCTCGGTCACCAACGCGTGCAACATGTCGTGCCCGATCTGCTTCACCTACAACCGCCCCGACCGGCGGTACTTCATGGGGCGCGGCGAACTGTCGCGGCTGCTCGATGGAGCCTTGGCGCGGGCCGCGCCGCTGGACGTTGTCAACGTGACCGGCGGCGAGCCGACGCTACACCCCGAGATCCTCGGACTCCTGGAAGAGTGCCGCCGGCCCGAGATCGGCCGCGTGACCATGAACTCCAACGGCCTGCGCCTGGCGGAGGACGAGGACCTCTGCCGCCGGCTGGCCGATCTTGGCATCTATGTGGTCCTGTCGCTGCACACGCGGCGGCTGGAGGCATCGCAGGCGATCCACGGGTGCAACGTCGTCGACGCCAAACGCCGCGCGTTGGCGAACCTTCAGCGCTTCGGCGTTCGCACGACCCTGCTGAACGTGATGATCCGCGGGGTCAACGATGGCGAGATCGGCGATATCATTCGCCTGGCCCACGAGCACAACGTTGTCCGCAGTGTGACGGTCCAGACGATGACCTTCACCGGCCAGGGCGGCAAGTCGTTCCTGCCGCGCCGCCATATGCCGCTCGACGGCGCCGCGGGGGCCATCGAGGATGCCACCGCGGGCCTGATGCGGCGCGAGCATTTCGTCCCGCACCCGTCGGCCCACCCACTGTGCTACGCGGTAGCGTATTACCTCAAGACGGGCGACCGCCTGCGGTCGTTCACTGACTTCCTCCGGCCCGACGAGTTCCGCGACGTGCTGGCCGGGGGCTACCTGGTGCAGCCCGGCGACGCCGGCGAGCAGATCTTCCGCGGCGCCATCGACCGCCTGTGGGCCGACCGCGGCGATGTGCCGCTCCTGCGCGACCTGCGCGGCCTGGTTGAGCGCGTCTACCCGCCGGGCAAGACCCTTACGCGCTTCGAGCGCCAACGTGCGGCCGAGGACTCGCTCCTGGCGGTGTACCTGCACGCCCACATGGACGAGGACACGCTGGACCTGTCACGCCTGGTCGCCTGCCCGGACCAGGTGCCGGACGCCGACGGCCGCATGGTCCCCGCGTGCGCGTACAACCTTTTCTATCGCATGAAGGATGAACGGTTCTGGGACGCAGCCCAGGAGGCCGCCGATGGGCTTCGTCGCTAACTACCTGTGGAACCTTGCGAGCGTCGCGGCGGGCCGCCAGCCCGTGCGACCCTTGCTCTTCTCGTACTACGTCACGCACCGCTGCAACCTGAACTGCCGCTACTGCTCGGACGGCGACGGCAAGCGCTTCAAAGAGGATCCCGTGGCGGAGTTGGCGACGGCCGAGGCCAAGCGCCTGCTCACGATCCTCCGGCGCTCCGCCGACACGCTCGACGTGACAGGCGGCGAGCCGATGATCCGCGAGGACCTCGAGGAGATCCTCGCCCACGCCCGCGTGATCGGGCTGCGGACGGTCCTCAACACCAAGGGCGTGGGGCTGAGGCAGCGGCCCGACCTCGTCCGCCTTTCGGATACACTCGTGCTGAGCATCGACACGCTGGACGGCGCGTCGCTGGCGGGCCTCATCGGCCGGCCGCGCGAGGCCGCCGAGCGCATCCTCGACGCCTTGCGCTTCGCCATGGGCGAGCGGCAGCGCACCGGCACGCAGGTGGTCATCAGCGCCGTGGCAACGCCCGAGAACCTGGCCGACGTGGGGGCCGTCCTGCGGTTCGCCATCGAGAGCGGCCTCGCGTTTCACGTGTCGCCCGAGATCGTCGGCACGCGGGTCAACCCGGCCCTGCGGCAGAGCGACGGCTACCGGGGGCTCATCGCGGAGGTGCTGGCGGCCAAGCGGACGGCGCGCGGCGTCCTGGGCGTGCCGCAGTACCTGCGGGGCATCGGCGATTTCCGGACGTTCCGATGCCACCCGTTGCTCATGCCCGTCATCCGGCCCGACGGGCGGATGTACTACCCGTGCCTCGAGAGCAAGCGGGCCGAGGTCAGCGTGCTCGAGACGGGCGATTACGGCGCCGCCTTGCGCGAGGTCCGCCGGCGCGCCGGCGAGATCCCCGTGTGCCGCGACTGCTGCCACCTGTTCTGCCACATGGCCCTCTCGCTCTTCCAGCGGCACCCGCTGGCCGCGATGGGCGAGTGGAGACACTGGAGGTCTTCACATGCTGGCCAACCTGCGGCGTGAATTGCACTACCAGTACCGGTGCCTGCGTCTGGGCGCGGGGTTCTTTACCGGCGGGCTGTTCCACTGTAACCTCCAGGTGACGTACCGGTGCAACTTCAAGTGCCAGATCTGCGACTTCTGGAAGACCGCGCACGACCCGGCCGAAGAACTCTCACTCGACGACATCCGCCACATCGGCCGGCAACTGAACCGCCTGGGCACGCTCATCATCTCGCTGGCGGGCGGCGAGCCGCTCATCCGCAACGACCTGTTCGACATCATCACGGTCCTGAACCGGGCCAACCACTTCCCGATCCTGATCACGAACGGCTGGTACGTCGACGAGACGGTCGCGCGCGACATCCTGCGGGCCGGGCTCCAGGAGATCTCCGTCTCGGTGGACTACCGGGACCCCGCCCGCCACGACGCGCAGCGCGGCCGGCTGGGCGCATGGGAGCGGGCCGTCCGCGCCCTGGAACTCCTGAACCGCCACCGCCCCGACCGCCGCAACCGCGTCCATATGATCTGCGTCCTGATGGACGACAACCTGGAGGAGATCGAGCCGCTCATCCGGCTCGCCCGCGACCTGGGCGTCACCTACATGGTCAACCTGTACTCGTGGAACCGCGGCACGAAGCCGCCGCGACTGCCCGGCAGCCGCGTGACCCAGTATCTGCTGGCCCTGAAGGCCAGGTACCCGGAGTTCGTCACGCTGACGACGTACCTCGAGCACCTCGACGAAGCCATCGCGCACGGCGGCGTGGGCGACTGCCAGGCCGGCCGCATCCTCATGAACATCGACTACCGCGGCAACGTTGCACGGTGCACCGAGACGCTCGGCGAGCCCGTCGGCAACCTCCTGACCGATGACGTCTTTGCCCTCCGGGACCGCCTGCTCGAGCGTCAGCGCACGCGGCCGTGCTCCCAGTGCTGGACCTCGTGCCGCGGCTTCGCCGAGAGCATGGGCACGCCCCCGCGGCGCCGACAGTTCCGCGAGTTCTACCGCTCCGTGAGGAGGTACGGATGAGCCAATCGCCGCCGACCGATGCTGCCGATGCCCGCGCCCGCTTCGCCCGGTTCATCACCGGCGAGACGCCCGAGCGTATCTTCAGTTGTCCGACGGGCCACCCCTCGGAGCCCACGGGGTTCTGCTGGTGCGAGGGCTCGCCCTGGCGGGCGCTCCGGGTCTACGCACGCGGCGCCCTGCTGCACCTCGTGCTCCTGGGGCCCTTCAACCGCCTGAAGGTGTGGCTGCTGAGGCGCCTCGGGGCCAAGATCGGCCGCAACGTCTACATCTCGGTCGGGGTGTGGATCGATCCGCTTTTTCCGCGGCTCCTGAAGATCGAGGACAACGTCTTCATCGGCATGAACGCGCGGATCCTGATGCACGAGTTCCGGCCGGACGAGTTCCGCGCAGGCAAGGTCATCCTGCGCCGGCGGGCATTCGTCGGCGGGTTCTCGATCATCGCCTGCGGCGTGGAGATCGGTGAGAATGCCCAGGTCGCCGGCGCGGCCGTCGTGGCCGTTGACCTGCCGCCCGACACGCTTGCCACGGGCAACCCCGCGTTTATCTGGAAACGGAACCGCCGCAGCCCCGAGGCCGGCCATGAATGAGTACCTGACCACCACCGTGTCGCTCTGCCGCACGTGCGGCCGCCGGCTGCCGGCGAAAGTCTGCGCGGAGGACGGCGGCGTGTGGATGCACAAGGAGTGCCCGGAGCACGGCCCCCAGTCGGTCCGCGTGTGGTCCGACGTGGCGTCGTACCTGGCGCTCGGCCGCTACCACCGCGCCGGCTCGATGCCGCTGGAGTTCGCCGCCACGATGGAGCGCGGGTGTCCGGACTCCTGTGGCTTGTGCCCCGAGCACGAGCAGCACGTCTGCATGCCGATCATCGAGATCACCGACCACTGCGACCTGGCGTGCCCCGTGTGCCTGGTGCACAACCGCGGCCGGTTTCACCTTTCGCGCGGGCAGGTGGCCGTGATCCTCGACCGCCTCATCGCCTCCGAGGGCCGGCTGGACGTCGTCAACCTGTCGGGCGGCGAGCCGACGCTGAACCCCGAGTTCCGCTCCATTGTCGAAGAGTGTGTTTCCCGCAAGGAGATCCTCTACGTCAGCGTCTCGACGAACGGCGTGCGGCTGGCGCGCGACCCGGACCTCGTCAGGTTCCTGGCCGAGCGCGGCGTGGTTATCTCGCTTCAGTTCGACGGGCTGGATGACGCCGTCTACCGGCGCCTGCGCGGACGGCCGCTGGCCGATGAGAAGCGCCGCCTTCTCGACGCCGCCGCGGAGCTCTCGGCCCCCCTATCGCTCACGATGACCGTGGCACGCGGCGTCAACGAAGACCGCGTGGGTGAGCCCGTGCGGCTGCTCTTCGAGCGAGACAACCTCCGCAGCGTGATGTTCCAGCCCGTCGCGTACACGGGCAGCGCCGCGGCCCTGACGCGGCCCGCCGAGGCGCTGACGGTTCCCGACGTGATCCGCGCCCTGGAGGGCGCCGGCGGCGGGCAGGTCTCGGCCGAGGACTTCTCGCCCCTCCCGTGCAGCCACCCGGCGTGCTTCTCGCTGGCGTTCTACCTGCGCGCCGACGACGGGCGGCACCTGCCCATCAAGCGGTTCGTCCAGATCGACCGGTACCTGGACATGGTGCAGAACCGTGCCATCTTCGGCACCGACCCGGAGAGTCTCGAGGCCGCCCGCGAGGCCGTCTACGACCTGTGGTCGGGCCCGGCGGCGCTGGTGCCCGATTCCGACAAGGCCCTTTCGGCGGCCCGGCGGCTGCTCGATTCGACCGTCAACGCCTGCGGGGGCGCGTGTTCCCCCGCCGCAACGACTGCCGCGGCAAAGTCGATCAAATCGATATTCATTCACCACTTCATGGACCGCGACACGTTCGACCTTGCCCGCGTGCGGAAGTGCTGCAACGTGTACCCGCTGGCCGATGGCCGCTTGGTGCCGGCCTGCGTCTACAACTGCTTGAGGAGGCCGTCATGAACGCGTTGCCTCGAACCTTCAAGCCGCTCGTTGTGGTGCTGGTGCTCGTCGGCGGCCTCGTGCCGCCTGTCCTTTACCTGGCGGTCGCGTCGATCCCGCCGGAAGTGGTGGTGGAGGCGTCCAAGGCCAAGGAACTCGTGGGCGCCCTGTCGCCCATGGCACTCCTGGTGGACGTCCGGACGCCCGAGGAATACGCCGCCGGGCATCTCCGGGGCGCCGTCAACTGGCCAGCGAGCGACATCCTCGCCCTCAAGTCCTTCAGGGAAGCGACCTGCGCGGCCCTGGGCGACGAGACCGTCATCGGCAGGCCGCTTTTCCTTATCTGCTCGGGCGGTATCGAGAGCACCAGGGCGGCCCGGCACCTGTGGCGCCTGGGAATCTGTGATGTCCGGAGCGTCCGCGGCGGCATGCAGGCATACGTGGCGGCCACGCCGCGCGCCGATTGCCCGCTCAGCCTCATTGCCGGCGGCGCCGGTTCGCCAGCGGCACCGGTTTCAGTCGCCGTCTACCGCGACTCGCCGCCGCACGAGCAGTGGGCCTCGGTGCTGACCGGCTTCGGTGTGAAGCCGTTCTACATGGTGCTGGCGCTGGTGCTGGCGGCGGTCCTCTGGAGAAGCCGGCGAACGGAACTTGTCGCCCTGCGATGGGGGCTGGTCTTCTTCTTCATCGGCGAGGCCTTCTGTGCCGCCAATTACCTGGCCTTCCACGACGATTCGTACCTGTCGGAGTACCTGCACTCCTTCGGCATGGTCCTGTGCTTCGGGTTCACGACGTGGGCGGCCTTCGAGGGCATGGACCGCTGGCTCATCCGCTACAGCGATGCCGCGAAGACGTGTGCGGCGCTGCCGCTGTGCCGGCAGTGCATCAAGCACGCCGACGTGCCGTGCGGCCTGCGCCGGATGTTCTACCTGCTGATCCCAGCCACGATGGTACTGGCGTGCATGCCGCTGACGGCCGACTTCTCTGCCGACTCCTACAACACAACCATCCTGGGCACGTACTACAACTACTCGCACCCCATCGTCTATCAGGTCTACGAGATTCGCCTGCTGCCCGTCCTGGCCCTCGTGTTGATGGCCGTATCGCTGGCGGTGCTGCTTCTGAAGAAGCATGAGCCGGTCGCGTGGTCAAAACTCTTTTTCGCCGCTGCCATGGGTCCGCTGGGGTTCAGCCTGATGCGCCTGTTCATCTACGCCCCGTACCACACCAACCAGGTTTGGTTCGCCTTCTGGGAGGAAATCACGGAGTTGCTGTTCGTGAGCGGCGTGGCGGTGGTTCTGTGGCTGTTCCGCAAGGGGCTATTCGCAGACCACGCCGGTGAGATTGCGTCCAGCCAGCCGTGAAGTAAAAACGCCGCTCGACTTGGCCCAAGTTGCCGCCGCTGGGATAGCTACCCGGCCGGGACGACCCTTGCCGGGGCGGGACTTGCGCCCGCTGGAACAGCGCACCTTTTCACGGCGCACCTGGACCACAACACCGGGGCATGGCCGCCTCCTATCCTTCCGGGGAAGTCAACCCGCCTGCTCAAAGCAAAGGACGCGCCCATCGCGCAGCGTCACCAAAATCCGGCCCTCGCGGTCGATGGCCGCGCCCCAGCCGACAGGTCCGGCCGGCAGTTCGTGTCTCCAGAGCGACTTGCCCGTGCTGAGGTCCAGGGCCAGCACGGCGTACTTCTCCTCGGCGGCGCCTTCTCTCTTCTCGATTCGCTGCTCCGTGCCGGCAAGGATCACGGCATTCCTGGCAACTGCTGCGGCAGCGTGCTCTACCAGCGGGCGAGCCGTCCAGAGCGGCGGCGCATCGGCCCGGTCGCCCTGGTCCGGCCCCATGACCTTCACGTCGCTCGTCGTCACGATCAGCGTACCCGACGGGCAGGCCAGTTCGGCGGCATCAATGTAATGCAGGTCCTCCTGGCGCGTGTACCAGGGCAATCGGTTGGAGATGGCGAGCCGGGCGTCGCTTCGGAGAGAGAGGTCATGTCCGCGGGGGCCCCGGTTGTCGGCGCCGAGCGGGGTCGGACGCGCCGGCTGGAACTCCCCGTCGGCCAGGCGATACGAGGCAACGGGCACGCGATTTCCGCCCGCCATGTACAGGCGGTCGCACGCCAAGAGGAGGTATCCTTGCACGCTCACGCCGATGCCCTGGCCTCCTTCGGTGTTGCCCGAGGTGTTGTTCTGCCAACGGATTCTCCCCGTGGCCGCATCGAGCGCGTAGACGTGCGTGCCGTCGTAATTGGCGATGCCGGCGGCGGCATAGGCGACGCCGTCTTGCACCAACACGCCGGACGCCACCGGCCACGTCGATTGCAGCGAGCCGTAGACGGGTATCCTGCGCTCGATGGGAGCCGCCCGGAACCGCCATAGCAGGCGGCCGCTCTGGGCTTCCAGGGCGTAGATCCATCCGTCCGCGGAACCGATCAGGGCGCGGCCGTCGGCAATGGAAGGCGGGACCCGCATCGCGCCGCCGCCATAGAACGTCCATTTCGGTTTGCCGTCGGCGGCCTGCAACGCCCTCACCACGCCGTCCGCGCCGCCGACAAAGACCAGGCCGCCCGCCGCGACCGGCGCCGTGCGGAGGGTCGGGGTGTCGGGGATATAGGTCCACTTCAAAGCAACGCGCGCGGCCACCGGCTGCGGGGAACGGGCGCTGCGGGCATTGTCCTTGCGATAGGCGGGCCAGTCGTCAGCCGTCGGCGCCAGCGGGGCGACCTGCGCCGGACCCCCGGCAGCCGACTCCAGCCGCTCCCCCTCGGCCGCCTTCTGGGAGTAGTCGAAGGCGCCGGCCGGCCCGAGGCAAACAATCCCGATCAAGGAGAGGTTGCAGCCGCACATCCACGGTCCCCAGTATAGGTGGCCGCCGGCGATCATGACGCCGTCGTGGCAGGCCGGACGCATGGGCGAGAGGGGCAGGAGCTTCTCGGCGGCGGTGTCCCAGGAGAACGTGCCGTCGCCCCCGCCGCGAACGAACACCCGGTCAATGCTGCCCGTGGCACGGGTGCAGCCGCCCCGGTTGGGAAGGCGCAGCAGGGACTTCCCGGTCAGCAGGTCGAATTTCTGGCTGGGATGCTGCGCCCCCATCGCATACAGACCATCGTCGCGGATCACAAGTTGGAAGGCGCCCTCGGGGTACTGCCACAACAGCTTGCCGTCCTTGGTGGAAACGGCCACCAGGCGGGTGCGTTGCGGGCCGGCGAAATAGAGCGCATCCCGGCTGCACTTGACGTAGGCCGAGGTGGCAAAGCCGGTCGCCGGGAACTGGGCAGGATGGTGCTCGCCGATCGCCTCCAGCACGGCCGGATCGCTGGTCTTCCAGACGATCTTCCCGCTGGCGGTGTCCAGGCAGCCCAGGAACTTCTGATGGCTGTAGAAGTATATCCGCCCATTTCCCATGCACATGGCCCGGGTGTCCAGGGGGGCGTCCTCCCGGTGGTGCCAAAGGACTTTCTTGGCGCCCGTGTCGATCGCCAAGAGGGTGCGGCCGAAGCCCCAGCCATAGCGCGGGGTCTTCCACCAGGGCCATCCGGCGCCGCGGAAACCCGTGCCTTTGAGGGCGTCTCCCGGCGGCTCGTTCTCGCCCACCAGGGCGTAAAGCGTGCCACCGGCCAGGGCCATCCACTTCCAGACGGGGCCGTCGCTGATTCCCTCCGGCACACGGATTTCATCCCGCAGCCGTCCGGTCGCCGCATCCAGGAGTTTGCAGGAGACGTGGTCGGCCAAGTAGAGGGTGTCGGGCGTGGCGATCAGCGTGTTGCGGTGCATCATGAAGTCGGGGTCCAGGGGCCGCTGCCACAGGAGCGTCCCGTTGTAGCCGTTCATGGCTATCAGGGTGTTCAGCACGGGCCACTGCGGTCGCAGAAAGGCCCGGCTGCCGAAGGCCTTGAAAATCCGACCGCCCGAGGCCACCGTCATCTCCGGCATCGGACCGTAGTACGGTTCCGCCAGAAACTGCGTCAGGTACGGAGCGCGGGCGACTTGGTCGGCCGACTGGGGGTTGTTGTCCGGGCCGTGGTACGGGTGGGTCCACTGGTCGACGCCTTGCGGCTGGGGTTTGGTCAGCGTCTCGGTCCCCAGCCAGGCCGTGCCGCCGGGCCGCAAGACGCGGAGCACCTCCTCCTTGGCGGG
>JAPLML010000437.1 GCA_026387055.1 Planctomycetota bacterium
GGGGAACCCCACGTGGGACTGGGCTGCCGCCAAGGAGGTGGTGCCGCGCGACGCGTCGGCCCTCAAGTTCGAGCCGAACATGGCCCAGCACGCCGACGATGGGTCGATCTACGCCTTCGGCTGGTCCGACAAGGTGCCCCGCCCGAAGAACAACCCCTTCTGGATGGGCGGCAACACGTTGGTGCGCTTCGACAAGAACGGTCAGCGGCTGTGGGCGGTGGCGATCCCGGAGGCGGCCGTGGGCCTCGACGCCATCCCCGGCGGCGGGTGCATGGTCGGCATGGCCCAGAAGGCGAACATCCTGCACTACACCGCCGACGGCCTCCTCATCGGCCGCCTGGCGCCCGGCGAGGCGATGGGCAAACAGTCCGGCTGGCTCGACAACCAGGCCTCGGTGGCCGTGAGCCGGCACCCGCGCGACAAGCTTCTCGATATCTTCGTCGAAGAAGACTACGCCCTGCGCATCGCGTGGTACCGCGCCGACGACCGCGCCGTCCAGACCCTCGCCGGCACGCTCAAGCGGCCGTGACAGAAGGACCCCGCGGAAAGGAGGACCGTCTCCCTTTCCGCCGCTGTCAGACGGATTCTGTCAACGCAAAGTAGAAATGTCCGGTTTCCCGCAAAGTAGGAATGTCCGCTTTTTGTTGAAGGGCTGACGCCAGGGGTGATCCGCAGGGGGACGCCAGGGTTCAGCGGCGGGCGGATCACCTCGGTGGCGGTGAGCCCGCACGACGCGCGGCCCGTCCTCCTCGGCGGCGACATGCTCGGCGCGGGCCTGAGCGAGGACGGCGGCGACGCGTGGCAGGCGACCGAGGCTGCTCGCCAGTAGTCCCTTGTCTCACATGCCCAGGCCACCCACCTGGGCGTAACTTCGGGGTTGTCGCGGCTTCCGCATCCTGTGGCCCCAGCCACTGGTTATACATGACACCTCAATGAACGGGTCGGCGCCATGCTACCCTCTTGACAGGATCTCGGGGTCAGGCGCACAATGAGGCGCGCATTGGCATGATGCGCTGGCGATTGCATGAAGGGGGGGCACGATGATTCGATGGAGGTGCGTTCACTGCGGCGCGGAGTCCGAGGCCTCTGAACCGCTGGTGAGCAAGATTGACCTTTGTCCGAAGTGCAACCTACCCAACACCATTAGGCAGGTCAAGCCTTCCCATCCCGGTGAGGCCGCGAGTTGTGCAGCGACTCGCCTCCCCCCAACCGGCGAGAGCGTCGGCCGACGGCAGGCCGAGCCACCAAGTTCGACATCCGCTCTTAGGCGGCAACGCAGGGCCAGCGCAGTTGATGCCCTTCGACTATCCGACGCAAGGACAGGCTATTCGCCCGGCAAGGTATGTCCTTCCCTGCACGGGGAAGAACCGCAAGAGCCCAACGACGCATCCGCCGGCCAGATCGGCGGCTCCTGGGTGCGGCGTCGCCCTACCACTTTCCTTGTGATCGCTGCCGCCGTTCTGGTTGTAGGTTCGATTGCCGTCCTTCTGGCCGTTTACGGGACAGAGAGAACATCCCCAACCGTTCCTGCCCAAAGCACTCCAACGATGTTGGCCAAGGGACCGGAGCCTGCTCGCGTTGCCTCACCGCGCGCCGCGCCAAGTGCTGTGCGGCCGATACAGCCCGAGTTAAAAGTCATAGAAGCCTCAAGGGGCGCAGACTCAGCAGGTGGGGCGTTGGGGGGAAATGGCGCCTCTCAGGCAAGAGGAAAGAACAAGGATTCGGAGGCAAGAGCCCTTCATCCAGAGGCCCTATTTGCCAAGGCGTCTCCCGCAGTGGTGACAATCCGCACGAGAAATGCGGCTTCCGAGGAACTTAGCCTTGGCTCAGGTTTCTTCATCAGGCCCGACGGGACCCTTATCACGAACTTCCATGTCCTAATGGGTGCCGCGTCAACAGATATCGTCCTTTCAGACGGGCGGAGATGCTTCGCTAATACTGCCCTCGGCATCGACAGAGACAGTGACCTTGCCGTGCTCAAGGTCAGCGCACGCGTTGCTCTGGACGTGGCGCAAGACGAGGTACTTGGAAGGCGGTTCGTAGTGCCGTACTTATTGCTTGCGCCAGGCGAGGTGGCACCTCCTGTTGGTGCTCACGTCTATGCGATAGGGAACCCCCAAGAGCTGACCAACACCATTTCGGAGGGCCTGGTCAGTGGCGTGCGCAGGGGCCGACGGGGCGAGGTGCTGGCAATCCAGACAAGTGCCGCCATAAGTCCTGGTTCAAGTGGCGGCCCCCTGCTGAACGCGGAGGGCCAGGTGGTTGGAGTCACAGCGTTTTCCTTTGTTGAGGGACAGAACCTTAACTTCGCCATACCTGCGGCGAAGGTGAACGAGTTGCTCGCCCGCTGCGCCAGCGCTAATCCCATGCCTCTAACTGCACTGACCGGCCAAGCCGAACGTCGCCAGAGCGCCGGTACGTTGCGCGACGCCAGGCAAGCCATAGCCGATAGTCGATGGAGCGAAGCCACGCGAATCCTGCAATCGCTTCAGAAGGAAGACCCCGAAAACTCAGAGGTGTGGGATGCGTTGGGCGATCTTCACGAACTGCTCGGCAACTACGAGATTGCTATCACTGCCTATCACAACTGGCCTTTCGCAGGTTTTCAGGCAGTTCGGGTAGCGGCGGAGAAGAGCGTTGCGAGAGTGCCGGCAATTTCGCGTGAGCCCTGGCGTCGGGGGCCGGACGCGAAAATCGTCTGCATCACGGCCTCCTCCCGGACGGCC
>JAPLML010000173.1 GCA_026387055.1 Planctomycetota bacterium
CAGACGACGTTTTCGCCGGAGGAGTTCCGCCGGGTCGCCGCCGAGCTCGTGGTGCGCGACCTCCAGGAGGTCCGCGTCATCCACACGATCTGTGCCGCCACGGTGGACCGCCAGCGGGCGGCGGCGGAACTCGCGGGCCGCGTCGACGTCATGTTCGTCATCGGCGGCCGCAATAGCGCCAACACCAATCGCCTGGCCGACCTGTGTGCGGCCCGCGGCGTCACGACGTATCACGTCGAGCAGGCCGATGAGGTGAAGCCGGAGCACCTGTGCGGGCGGCGTCGCGTCGGCGTCGTGGCCGGCGCCTCGACGCCCCAGTGGATCATCGACGCCGTCTGCGCAGGGATTAGGGCCTTGCAATCCGAAACGGCGTAACGTACACTCTATTCTTTCCGGGTCGGCGGAGACCCGGGAACCTCTGGGTCAAGAGGGCGCCAAGGAGCCCGGCGGTCGGGCGTAAACGGCCTTGTCGTGAAAGCGGGCACGGTTTCTAGAATAGAGGGAACATGCTTAAGAGTAAGGTGCAGCGTGACTACGGTCTGAATGACGCGGATATTGACCTGGAAGTCTCCTCCATTCTCGGGAAGGCTGAGCAGTCCGACGGTCTCAAGCAGCTCTACGAGGAATCCATCAAGGCGTTCGAAACGGGCAGCGTGGTGGCGGGGCGCGTCGTGCGCGTCGTCGGCAACGAAGCCATCATCGACGTCGGCTTCAAGAGCGAAGGCAGCGTTCCGCTCGAGGAGTTCGACGGCAAAGAGGTCGAGGTCGGCCAGCAGGTCGACGTCCTCCTGGAGGACGTGGAGGACGAGAGCGGCCTCGTGATGCTCTCGAAGCGCAAGGCCGACCGCATCAAGGGCTGGGAACGCGTCCTCACGCAGTACCACGAGGGCGACGTGGTCAAGGGCCGCGTCAGCCGCAAGATCAAGGGCGGCCTGCTGGTGGACATCGGCGTGCCGGTCTTCCTGCCGGCGAGCCAGGTGGACATCCGGCGCCCGGCCGACGTGTCGCACTACATCGGCCAGGAAATCTCCTGCAAGATCCTCAAGATCGACGCCGACCGGCGCAACATCGTGGTCTCCCGCCGCCGCCTTATCGAGGAGGAGCGCGAGCAGGCGAAGCGGAACCTCCTCAGCGAGATGAGGGTCGGCCAGCTCCGCGACGGCGTCGTGAAGAACATCGCCGACTTCGGCGCGTTCGTCGACCTGGGCGGCATCGACGGCCTCCTGCACATCACCGACATGGCCTGGGGCCGCGTCGGCCATCCGAGCGAAGCCGTCTCCATCGACCAGAAGGTCCAAGTCAAGATCCTCTCGATCGACCGCGAGAAGGAGAAGGTGGCGCTGGGCCTGAAGCAGAAGTCGGCGTCGCCGTGGCACAACATCGAGGTCCGCTACGCCATCGGCTCGAAGGTCAAGGGCGAAGCCGTGAACATCACGCCCTACGGCGCGTTCGTCAAGCTCGAGGAAGGCATCGAGGGCCTCGTCCACGTCAGCGAGATGTCGTGGACCAAGCGGATCAACCACCCCTCGGAGGTCGTGAACGTCGGCGACGAGATTGAGGTCGTGGTCCTCGCCATCGACAAGGCGAAGCAGGAGATCAGCCTTGGCATGAAGCAGACCGCGGTCAATCCCTGGACGCTCGTCAAAGAGAAGTATCCCCCTGGCACGGTCGTGGAAGGCACGGTCCAGAACCTCGCCAACTACGGCGCGTTCATCGAGATCGAGGAGGGCATCGACGGCCTCCTGCACGTGAGCGACATGTCGTGGACGCAGAAGGTCGGCCATCCGTCGGAAGTCCTCCAGAAGGGCCAGAAGGTCAAGTGCGTGGTCCTCAGCGTGGATCAGGACAAAAAGCGCGTGGCCCTGGGTTTCAAGCAGTTGGACGAGGATCCCTGGGAGCGCAAGATTCCCGAGAAGTACGTGGCCGGCGCGATCGTGCACGGCAAGGTTACGAAGGTCACGAACTTCGGCGTCTTCGTCGAGTTGGAGCCGGGCCTCGAGGGCCTGCTGCACGTCTCGGAGCTCGCGGATCACAAGGTCGATAACCCGGAGGAGGTTGTCAAGACGGGCCAGGAGCTCGACGTGAAAGTGCTGCGCGTCGACACCGATGACCGCAAGATCGGCCTGAGCCTGAAGCGCGTTCAGTGGGCCGCCGACGAGCAGAAGGAAGCGGCGGCTGAAGCGCCCGCGGCCGAGCGGCCGGCGCCGCGCCTGGGCGGCATCCAGCACCCCGAGGATGAAGCGGTCGAGGGCGCGGGCACGACGCTCTTCGGCGCCACGCTTCCGCTGGTGCGGCGCGGAGACGAGGCCGAGAAGCCGGAGGCCGGCGCCGAAGCGAAACCGGACGCTGAGCCGGAACAGGAACCGGACGCTGAGCCGGAACAGAAACCGGACGCTGAGCCGGAACAGAAACCGGAATAATCCGCGAGCGAGTGAATCTCTTCGCGAGTTCCGCGTCTGACTAGGGTGAGAGGAGATGTTGTCAAAGAGGGGTTTGGCTGTTCCCACGTCGGAGGGCGGGTTTGGCGCTGGCGGCCGGCAGAATTCGCCGTGCGGAAAGTGCCGGAAACCTCTTGCTTTCATCTCGGATGCTTGGGTAGAATTACTCGCCCTGTCTGAAGTTCTCGACCGGAAGTTGCTGAGCCCCTTCCAGAGCGGGCGGCTCCTGGAAGGTGGGGGAGCGGCGTTCGCCGCGCGGGTTGAGCGGCGCCGCAGAGTATTTCTCTCGGACCTGCTACACTGAGGGGTGTGCGCATGGATTCCGGCCTGCAGCTCTATCTGCGGGAAATCAACCAGACGCGCCTGCTCACTCCCGATGAAGAGATCTCTCTTTCCCGGCGCATCCGCAAGGGCGACCTTCAGGCCAGGGACGAGATGATCCGCAGCAACCTCCGCCTCGTCGTTTCCATCGCCAAGAATTACACCCGCCGCGGCCTCAGTCTCCTGGACCTGATCGAGGAAGGCAACCTGGGCCTCCTGCGCGCCGTCGAGAAGTTCGACCCGGCCCAAGGCTGCCGCTTCTCCACGTACGCTTCGTGGTGGATTCGCCAGTCGATCAAGCGGAGCCTCATCAACGCCGTCAAGCCGGTCGAGATTCCCGCCTACATGGTCGAGATGATCAACAAGTGGCGGCGCACGGCGGCCATCCTGGAATGCGAGAGGGGCCGCCCGCCGGTCCAGGAAGAGATCGCGCGGCGGATGGGCCTCTCGCGCCACAAGGTCGAAGTGATCTCGCGCGCGGCCCGCGCGTTCAGCTCGCCGTTCCAGGCGGTCTCGGAGGATTCGGAGTGGACGCTGTCGGAGATGGTGGCCGACGAAGGCACGCGCTCGCCCGCCGACGTGCTCCTGGAGAACCGGCGATCCGAGGCCGTGATGAAGCTGCTCGCCTCCATCGACGATCGCGCCGCCGAAATCCTCCGCTTCCGCTTCGGCCTGGAGGGCCACGCCCCTTTGACGCTGAAAGAAATCGGCGACCGGGTGGGCCTCACGCGAGAGCGCGTCCGCCAGATCGAGCGCGACACCCTGCGGTGCATCAACGAGGCCATCCACAGCCAGGAAGAGGACACCCCCACGCCCGTCGGCCAGCGATGATTCCTCGCCTCACGGTCAGATCATGCCCACGGAACGACGCCGTGGGCATGCCACCCCACGACAAGGAGATTCCCCGTGACCACCCGCGCCGTCCCCATGGACCTGCGCCCATACATCCGTAGCATCCCCGACTTCCCGAAGCCGGG
>JAPLML010000717.1 GCA_026387055.1 Planctomycetota bacterium
ATCGCCAGGACGGCCTCGGGGCTGCGCAGGTCGCCGCTGCCGAAGACGGGGACGGGCAGAAGCTCCGCCCACTCGCGGATGACCCGCCAGTCGGCCTTCCCGTGATACGCCTGCCTGGCCGAGCGGGCGTGCAGGGTGATGCCGGCGGCGCCGGCGGCCACGGCCCCGCGCGCCAGTTCCAGCGCCCGCTCGCGGTGGTCCGCCGAATCCGTCCAGCCGTGGCGGAGCTTGACGGTGACGGGCAGCCGCGAGGTCCGCACGGCGGTCTCGACGAGCGGCACGGCCTTCTCGGGTTCCTGGAGGAAGGACGCCCCGCGTCCGCTGCCGGCCACGCGCTTGCTGGGGCAGGCGAAGTTGAGGTCGATGGCGTCGGCCACGCCGCGCTCGAGCACCAGGGCGACGGCCTCGGCCAGCGGGCCGGGGCTCTCGGGCAGGATCTGGACCGAGAGGGGCCGGTCCTGGGGCGTCGAGGCCAGGAGGTCCCCGCCCTTGTGCCGCACGTAGGTGCCGAGGAGGTCCTCGGGCGTGGCCATCTCGGTGTGCGCCAGGGCCGCCCCGAACCGCCGCGCGAGGAGCCGAAACGCCAGGTGCGTCCGCTTGTGCATCGCGGCCAGAATGAGGTTGTTCCGGAGCGTGAGGGGGCCGAGCTGCACGGGATGGATCAAGGGGTCTTCCGCAGGCATGACATGACTGTAGCAGCGAGGTGTGGTTACTGCAAGTTCTCTGGCCGGAGCTTACGACTGGAACAATGGCAGAATGCGCACTCGGGCCTTCCTCTCATCCACGACGACGAGGGCCCCGGCCGTCAAGTCGGCTTCGTGCCGTTTCAGCACAGCCGTGAGGACCGCCTCGGCGGCGGACGGCAAGACGTCCTGTGTCCTTACTTGGATGACACTTGGCCCCGCGGCCTGGGTAGCCGCAAGGATGGCGCCAAGGTCAAGATCGTGCGTAAGGACCACGTACCCATGCTCTCGCGCATACGCCATGATAGCCGCATCACTCGCGCCGGGTTCGCCCACCTCGGACCAGTGGATTGAGGGGAATCCGTGCTTCGCGAGAACCGAGCACCATTCGGGTGACAGGTTCATGTCGATGAGGATCTTCATGTGGGCTGTACCAGCGGCACGTCGATTTCCTCAGCCCGCCATGCCGCATAAGCCAGGGCGTCGCGCAGGTCTTCCTCCTCAAGGTAGGGGTACGCGCGCAGAATCTCTTCGGTCGAGTGGCCGGCCGCACGAAGTCCGACCACCGTGCCGACGGTCACGCGCGTCTGCCGGATGCAGGGCTTTCCGCCCATGACTTGGGGGTTCAGTGTGATTCGTGTGGGTCTTTCCATGACACATGCCCTTCCGAATGCCCAAGGCTGCCACTTGCCAGTGCGCCCCCGCCTCTCATCCCGCTTCCTATTCTATCGGCAGCGCCGATGAGGGCAATGAGAAAGAGCGCCGGCTGTGCTGCTGGGAGGGAGAGCTGGAAGAAGCCGAAGGGCCTCAACGAGGCCGAACGGATTTCGTCATTTCTGTGTGCCCTTGCTGGGCCCTGTTCCCCGGTCCCTGTTCCCGTCGTTTGCTGAGCGGTTTGTCTGGAGAAGTCGGCATGGGCGTTCCGATAAGAGCTATTGCCCCCGAAGTCGAAACCGGTTCGATGCGCCGCCGGGGGGCGGGTTCCCAGGGCCTCGTCGCCTCACGGCGATGGGGGGAGGCAAGGAGGGGTCACGATGTTGCGGACGGAACTGCGGACGGCGCCCCGCATCACCACGCGAATCACGGTCCAATCGGTCGGTCCGACGCTGAACGTCTCGGCGGGCGGCATGTGCGTTCTCATGGCCGACCCCATGCGGGAAGGCACCACGCCGAGCCTGACCTTCGAGCTTCCTGACGATCCGGTCCCGGTGGTCTGCAAGGGCAAGATCGTCTGGTGCCGCACGTCGAAGATTGATCCGGAACTCTACGAGGTGGGCCTGACCTTCGCGGAAATCAGCGAAGCCGACCAGCTCCGGGTGGCGAAGTTCGTGGAAACGCACCTGGATCCCGAGTCGTAGCGATTCTTCAGTCGTGAAGTGATGCCTCGCCGGGTGGCATGCCCAGCGCGTCGTTCGCTGGGCATGCTGTCACCCATGCCGGGAACATGCCCACGCAACAGCAGCGTGGGCATGCCGCCCTCGCCACAAACATGAGGTGCGCCCCACGGCCCGATCTGCCACTACCTATTTGCTTTCCAGGCGATCTGGTAGTAGAATTGCACAGATAGGGGAGTTCGGGGTATCCACGGATGCCTATCTCCACGAAATGTCCGGGTTGCGGCAAGACGATTGCCGCGCCGGACTCCGCCGCCGGGCACAAGGCCAAGTGTCCGAAGTGCGGGGGCGTGATTCCCATCCCTTCTGCCGACCGGGTAACGGCGCTCGCGGCCGCCTTGTCATCCCAGGCGTCGTCCGGCGGCGCGGCGGAAGCGGCCGACGCCCGGGTCGCGGTGAAGCAAGCCGACGAGCCGTCCGGGCCTTCGGAGCCGTCTCCCACGCCGTCGAGCCGCAGCAGCCGCGCCTCGACCACCACCGTCGACCGCATGATCGCGCGAACCAGTCCCTACAATTCGCTGCGCCTGATGTCGGCCATCATCTTCGGCGTCGGCGTCGCCCTGGTGGCCATTGTGCTGCTGGGCGGGCTGGCGGCACTCATCATGATATCGATGGACGGAAGCCCGCTGATCGCAGTCGCGTTCTTCGTCGGGGCGCTCGTGGCGGCGGTGATCCTGTTCGTCGGCGCCAAGACGGCGAGCGACCTCGTGCGGCTGTGGGCCGACGTCGGGGACCGCGCTCGCCAGATGGCGCAGATGCTGGAGGATCAGTTGGGAAGGATCAAGGATAACTCGGTTTGACGGAAGTTCCAGGTTTCAGGTTCCAGGTTAACGACAACAGAAAAGGCGCCCGAGCGGCGCCTTTCCGTTTTTTCAACCTGGAACTTGGAACCCGGAACCTGGAACTTGGAACTTGGAACTTGGAACCTGGAACCCGGAACCCGGAACCTGGAACCCGGAACCTGGAACCTACTTCACGGCGATCGCCGCCATCAGGGCGCCCTCTTTCAGCCGCCACCCGCCCTGGAGGAGGTACTTGCCTTTGCGGATCTCATACATTGTCCGTCCGAGGGGCCTCGCCTGAAGCTTGCCCCCCACCTGTTCGTACCGGACCCAGCTCACGACCAGGGAGACCCTGTCGTCGGTCTGCCTCATCGGCTGGATCTGGAGGGCGTAGTCCTCGACCATCATCACCTCCCAACTGGTCGTCATCGGAACGCTGCGCGTATCGTTGACGACAAGCTGGAAGCTGTTGAACCGCGACCGCCGCAGTTCATTGGCGATCGGCAGCAGGGCCGGGTCGATGTTCTCCTTCGGCTCGTTCGTGGCGCGGATCCCCACCACCGTGATGGAGACGGACGGCGACGGCCCGCCCGGCCGGTAGCCGGGAGGCGTGGGCCCCGGAGGGGTGCTCGGGGGAGTCGGCGCGGGGCCGAGGGCCCCCAACGCCCAACCGGCCAAGACGATGACCGCCAAGGCCGTCCCGCTCATCCTTAGCCAACGCCTTGTCTGTGTCATGTGTGTGCCCTAGCCGTTGGCCTCTTTCGGGCTCGGCACGACCCAGACCGTCGTCGGGTCGGAGGCGTCCCCCGCGTAGACGACCATACTGTAGTCCGGGTCTGTCATCTGAACTTCCAGAATGGCGATATCGTCCTGACGCGCCAGCGTGTTCGGCTCGAGGGGGGGCGCCGTGGCCTGCCACAGGGCTGCCATGCCGAGGGCGATCACCAGGCACGCGGCCAGCGCTCCCACCACGTGGGCCACCCATCCGAACGGCGCGTGGCGGGCCTTCCGCGGACGGACCTTGAAGACCGCAAGCGACGGCGCGGCGGCGGTCGACTTCGAAGTCCGGGGCCGCGGCGACGGCGCTTCGCTCGCCGGCCGGGCCGTGGCCCGCGTCTCTTCCCGGCCGACGGGTTCCTGCGGCGGCGGCGTCGGATCGAGGGCCTCGGTGCGGGCGCGGGTCTTCAGGACGATCGGCTCGCCCGTTCCGGCCAGTTCCGCCCGCAGACGCCGGCTGATCTCGTTCCATCGCGGGTCGGGAACCGGCGGCGGCTGGTAGGCGTCCAGCACGTGCTGGACCTGCTGCTGATCGCGGACGACCTGTCGGCACCGGCCGCACGTCTCGAGGTGGGCGGCGATGGCGTCGGTCTCTATCGGCGAGAGTTCGCCGTCGGCGTACCCGCCCAACATCGCCCTGATTTCGTCGCAGTTCATGGCTTTACCCGATTTCCGTCTCAAGGAGTTCGCGGAGCCGCTGCCGGGCGTTGAAGATGCGGCTCATCACGGTTCCGACCGAGATGCTGAGCACGTCGGCGATCTCCTTGTACGACATTCCCTCGATGGCAAAGAGCACCAGGGCGGCCCGGTTCTTCTCCGAGATGTTCATCAGCGCCTTGTCGATGGCCTGCCTCAGGTCCCTGGCGGCCGCCTCTTCCTGGGGCGTCCGCTGGCTCGGGCCGCTGGCGGTCGGCTCGACCATCGCCTCGGCGTCAAGGGTCTCGCTCGTCCGCAGACTCCGCCACCGACGGTAATCCAGCGCCGCGTGCGTCACGATCCGGTACAACCACGTCCGGAACGACGACTGGCCGCGGAACGTCTGGACGCCCCGCATGACGTGGATGAACGCTTCCTGAACGACGTCCAGCGCGTCCTCCCGCGATCCGACCAGGCGATACGCAATGCCGTACGCCGTGTCGCGGTGCCGGCGGAAGAGTTCGTCGAGCGCCCGGCCGTCGCCCTTTCGGAGGCGCTCCACGAGGGCCGCCTCGCGCTCGGCTTCCCGCCGATCCGCCTCGTCGGCCATTTCGCCTCTTCTGCCAGCTCCAACCATTAGACGGCTCTCACGCCCACCTATTCAATCGCTATTTTGATAAGCGGTAAGCCATTCTAGCGGACAGGCGGGGGTGGGGGAAGGGATTTGTGAGGAGCGCGGGTAATCCCTCGGAAGTTCCAGGTGGCATGGCCACCCGTGACTAATACTACAAAGCCACTTAACCTCGTGCGCGGTGGGTCTCCTGACCCGTATGTGTTTAGCGAGTGTGCCATTGTCCCGATAGGAGTTGTGGCACGGCCGGCTTGTCCGGCCGTGGCAGAGCGCCGGCCACATTCCCCACGGCCGGACATGCCGGCCGTGCCACACCTGCCGGGATACGCTAAACACGTACCCTGACCCACCGCGCGGCAATTGCCCCCGGGCGGCGAGATAACGGTCGCCGTGGCGACCGTCGATGGGTGTCAGCCGACTACTTCAGCGGCCGGATCTCGATGTTGTGGAAGGCGACCGGTCCGTGGTCGCCCTGGAACATGAGCGGCCCCGTGGCGGCCTCGGCGCTCATGGCGCCGCCCGTCACGCCCTTGACCTCGACGTTCTCGTGGATCGTCACGCCGTTCAGAACCATCTTTACGAACTTGGCGTTGGCGACCTTCTTGCCGTCCTCAAACTTGGGGGCGACGAAGTGGACCTCAAACTTCTGCCACTCGCCGGGGGCCTTGTACTTGGGGTTCTTCGGGGCGGCCGCGCCGTAGATGCCGCCCATGTCGCCGGGGCCGGCATTGTTGTCTTTGCCGAAACTGTCGAGGACCTGGATCTCGTAGTTGCCCATCAGGTAGATGCCGGAGTTCGAGCCCTTCGGCACCATGACCTCAATCGTCAGAAGGCAATCGCCGAACTTCTGCTCGCTGTAAAGGTCCACGCCGCGCGACTTGTTGATGAGCTCGCTGCCGCCCTCCTCGACGGCCAGCTTGGTCGGGTCATCCGGATCGAGTTTCGCCGCGCCCACGACCCATTGACTCTTGGCGGCGTCTCCCCTGCATTTCCAGCCCGTCAGGTCCTTGCCGTTGAACGGCTTGGCGGGTGCGGCGTCCTCGGCCACGGCGACGATCGCGGCGATGCCGAGGATGAGGGCTGTGGCGACGACCGCAAGGCGGTGAGCAGTCAGCAGTTTCATGGTCAGGCCTCCAAAGGGGTTTGCGATGACGTTACACGAATGATTCTACCGGGTTGCGCGGCCTGGGGGCAAACGTTTTCGGCCCGCTGCCGCACCTTTGACCGAGCCCGCCGCGGAAGCGGCGGGAGACGTCCGATGTCGCGATCTCCCGCCGCTCCCGCGGCGGGCTCCCATCTATGGCACCTTGCGGTAGGTCAGAAGCACGCTTCCCGGCGCCGCGCCGATCTCGATCCGCAGCCGCGCGAGGTCCTTGCCCGCCATCTTCCGCTTGTCCTTGGCTTCGAAAGTCTCGGCCAGCGTGACCTCGTAGGTGGCCGACGGGTCGAGGCCGCGAAGGCCCGCCTCCACCGCCGTGTACGGGCTCTTCGGGCGGCGGAAGAAGACGGCGAACCCTCCGCCTGCCTCCGGCCGGTTGAGCTGCCACCCGCACCAGTCGCGGTCGCTTTGCGTGATCGGAAGCAGCGGGTAATAGTCGCCCTGGTAGAACGGCCGCAGCGCCTTCGCCTCGCCGAGCGCCGCCTTCGCCAGGGCCGCGGGGTAATCCGCCCGCCGCGGGTCGACGCAGATGTTCGTGCCGGTCGTGGTGATGCTGCGGAAGACGTACGGGTCGAAGCCCCAGCACCCGCCCGCATGCAGCGGCACGTACAGGCTCAGGCCCGCCGTCTGCACCTGGTCCTGGATCGGCTCGGCGTGGCCGCAGCACTGCGTGTCGCTGCGCCAGAGGGGAAGGCTGCGGCTGCACGTCTCGAGGTCGATGCGGCGGCCGCCGCTGGCGCAGTTGTCGATCCACAGGCCCGGCCGGCGCGCCCGCAGGTCGTCCCACATCCGGTACAGCCCCTCGACGTAGCGGATCTCGGCCATCCCCTGGCGGTCGGGCTTGTCGGCCGCCTGCCAGAAGGGCAGGGGGTCGATGTTGAAATCAGTGCGATAGATGTCGATTCCAGACTTCTCCAGGAACCCGACCAGGTCATCGGTCAGCCACTGGCGGGCCGCCGGGTCGCCGAGGTTGAAGAGGCCGTCGCCCCCGCCCGTCCTGAGGACCCACTCCGGGTGCTCCTTGCCGATGCGGCTGGACGGGTGCACCCGCTCCGGCTCGAACCAGACGATGAACTTCATGCCGGCCTTGTGCGCGGCTTCCGAAAGCGGCGCGAGCCCCCGCGGGAAGGCGTCGGCCCGCGGCCGCCAGCTACCGACGCCCGACGGCCACCCGCCCTCGAACCAGCCGGCGTCGAGCCAGTACACCTCCACGCCGGTCGGCGCCATCGCCCGGATGATCTCGAGCTGGTTCGCCTCGGTCACCTCGTTCCCCTGGTTGAAGGTGAACCACCCGTTGTGCGTGACGGGCGGCAGGACCGGTTCGCCGCCGATCCGCGGCACGTAGTGCGCCAGCATGAGGCGCCTG
>JAPLML010000418.1 GCA_026387055.1 Planctomycetota bacterium
TGGCGCCGGCGGTCACGTTCTTGAGGCCCTCGACGAAGATGGCCTCGGCCAGGATGGTGGCCGTGGTGGTGCCGTCGCCGGCGATGTCGCTGGTCTTCGAGGCGACCTCGCGCACCATCTGGGCGCCCATGTTCTCCCAGGCGTCCTCGAGTTCGATCTCCTTGGCCACGGTCACGCCGTCCTTGGTGACGAGCGGTCCGCCGAAGCCGCGTTCGAGGATGACGTTGCGTCCGCTGGGTCCGAGGGTGACGCGGACGGCCCGCGTGAGGGTCGCCACGCCGCGCCGGATGGCCTCGCGGGCCTCCTGGTCAAATGCGATTTTCTTGGCTGCCACTGTCGGCTCTCCTTTTCATGGTTGGCTGGCGCCGGGGCCGCGCAGCTTCGAGAAGCCGGGGCCCCCGGCGATGCGCTGGAGCCCGCCGCCCCCGCTGGGGCGAGGGGGCTAGGCCTTGACGATGGCCAGGATGTCGTCCTGGCTCATGATGAGCACTTCCTCGCCGTCGACGGTGATCTCGGTGCCGGCGAAGCTGGAGAAGATGACCTCGTCGCCGGGCTTGACGGCCGGCTTGACGAGTTCGCCCGAGTCGAGGCGCTTGCCCTCGCCGACCGACAGCACCTTGCCGCGCTTCGGCTTTTCCTTCGCCGTGTCGGGAAGGACGATGCCGCCCTTCGTCTTCGTTTCGGCCTCCAGACGCTTCACGACCACCTTCTCGCCGATGGGCTTGAGCCTGAGGGCTGCCGCGCCGACCTTCTTTGCCGCTGCTTTACGTTTCACTGCCTGCTCCTTTCTCATTGCCGCTTTCGTTTTCGATGACCTGATCGCTCCCGCGAGGCGGGGTCGAAGCCGTTATCCTACCATGAAAGCCCGGGGCCCGCAACCCCAATGCGAGTGATCCACGGGGAAGCGCCCCGCCATGGCCGTCATGGCCGCATCGGCTCGGGGCCGGTCGGCCCCGACGGCCCGGACCGCATCACCACGCGGGTCACCGTGGTGACGATGATCTGCCGACTGGCGGGCTTCACGATGACCGACTGGATCCGGAGTTCGCGGACCGCGTCGGCGGGAAGCTCCTGCGGCTCGGCCGTCATCAGCACGGCCGGGGGCCACCGATGCTCGCGCCGGATGATCCGCAAGGTCTGGATGCCATCGAGCCGGGGCATGTGGAAGTCGATGAGGATGACGTCGAGCCGCTCGCCCCGGACGACCTTGATGGCCTCCTCGCCGCTGGCGGCTTCCAGGGTGCGGAAGCCCGCGCGGGCGAGGATGTCCTCGACGGTGCTGCGCCACCGCTCGTTGTCGTCGGCGATGAGGACCGACGGGCTCGTGTTCTCAATCGGCCACGCCACCATGGTTGGCTCTCGATAAACTCTCTCCGCACCTTAACGGTCGCAAGCCATGTGCCAAAGCAGAGGCGTAGACGGGGCGGGTTGTCGTAAGGCGTTAGCACATAATGGCTTACGACAAGACACCGTGCGCACGATGGCAGGGGAGCAGACCGCAGTGAGTGCCAAAACGTGCGGCCGAGGCCGAGCCTATCCTGCCATCCTGGCAGGGCACGACACGTCCTCTATCACTCCGTCACTCAGTCACTTCTTCACCAGCCGTTACGGCCACTGAACAATCAGCCGCACGGACGCCAGGATCGCGATGGCCACCACGATCCCGTCGAAGACCTTCTGCGGCAGGATCGGGAGGATGCGGACGCCCACGAGGGCGCCGGCGGCGATGGCGGGGATCATCAGACCCGCAAACGAGAGCGTGTGCGGGTTCACGAGATTCAGGTTCGCGCTGAACGGCACCTTGACGAGGTTCACGATGAAGTAGAACCAGGCGCTGGTGCCCATGAACTCCTGCTTCCGGAGGCCCTTGGCCAGGAGGAACATCGACATGATGCCGCCGGCCGCGTTGCCCAGCATCGTGGCAAACCCGGCCGCCAGGCCTACGAAGGCGATGAACCACCACGCGTGCGGCAGCTTCTTCGCCACCCACTCGCCCGAGCGCCCCTTGAGAATCTGGAGGACCGCGAGCACCAGAATCAGGGCGCCGAGGGCGGGCTTGAATTGCTTCTCGTCGAGGCGGCCGAGCGCGTACCACCCCAGGAGGATGCCCGGCATGACCCACGGCAGGAGCGCCAGAAGCGTTCGCCAGACGGCGTGGCGGCGATACCAGGCCACCGCGAAGACGTCGCCCACGATCAGCATCAGGAGCATCGCCGCGGTGGATTCCCTCGGATCGAAGACCTCGGCCATGATCGGGATGATGACGATGCCGATGCCGGCGACGCCCGTCTTCGAGAAGCCCACCAGGAGCGCGCAGGCGGCGCCAAGAACCCACTGGGCGGTTGTGAACTCAGGTATCACGCCGTCCCCGGGAAAAAAGCGGCTCGGCCGGACAAGACCGGCTGTGGCACACCGTCCAGGCCGATGCAATTCGCCGTTTAGACGTCGCCGCGTTTAGCCGTCGCCGCGTTTAGCCGTCGCAACGTTTAGCCGTCGCCGGTACGGCGACGAACGATGATCGCGGCCGTGCCGGCCGCGGCTAAACGATACGCAGGCCGGCCGCGGCTAACGGGTCTTCACCGCCGCCACGAGCTTCTTGAACGCCTCGGTCTCCTGGCGGACCTGCTTGACGAAGCTGTTGGTTTCGGCGGTGCCGAGGACGGCGGCCATCTCGGCGGGCGTCGTGTAGACCATCTGGCGGAAGGGGTTGTCGTAGTCCTTCTTGCGGCTGACGTAGGTCTGCTCGGCCACGTACTCCTGGATGCGGACCGCCTCGTCGAGCGCCGCGGCCCAGGCCTGCGGCGTCAGTTCATCGATGCCCAGGAGGTCGCAAAGCGTGGCGAAGGCGTGGCGCTGCTTGTCGAGCGGGTACTTGGCCCAGAGCCGGTCGTACGCCTCGTGCACGGCGGTCCAGGTGGGCAGGCGGCCGTCCTTGATGTCCGACTTGAGTTGCGCCAGGTCGGCGGCCAGGACCACCTGCCCGCCCAGGTTCACCCACTCGCGCCGGCGTTTGCCGCCGAGGGCCGCGGCCATGTCGCGGAGCGTCGCCGCCGGATGATCTTTCATGTACGCAAGGAGATTCTTCGCTGCATAGGAATGGAGCATCTGGCGATACGCGCGCCACGCCGCCTGCGGCTTCAGGATGACCACCGGGCGGTCGCTGTCTTCCATCCCCTCGCCGAGGACCTCCAGACCGTTGATCTCGGCGGCGGGACCGGCTAGCAGCCTGGCCCCCAGGGCGATTGAGTCGGCGGGCGCCCGGCCGTCGGGCGGCCCTCCCTTCCGGCCGAGGTGCGCCTTGGCGGTCCACTGC
>JAPLML010000134.1 GCA_026387055.1 Planctomycetota bacterium
CCAGGTCCCATGAACACCACTGCCACCGCCAGGACCGCCAAGTACCAGTTCTCCCTCATGAAGGGCGACGAGCGGTACCTCATCCGGTGCAGTCCGGGAGACGAGGTGGCCACGATCGCCCGCCTGATGGAGTGGGCCGACGACCCCGACCTCGGCTTCGACTGGTTCGACGCGGCCGTCCTCTCCCGCCAGATTGCCCAGCGCGTCATGGGCCGCGCGGTCGGCGAACCCGTGGAACCCTAGATCCAAGGCACGATGGCCAACCCCCTGACGATCAAGTTCCTGGCGTACCTGGAGCACGAGCGCAACTTCTCCACCCACACGATCCGATGCTACGCCGCGGACCTGGCCCACTTCGTAACGTTCCTCCTCGGCCCCAGGGGCACGCCCGCCGACGCCGCAACCGACGCGTTCTCGACACGCCTGCGAAGCGTCACGCCGATCGACCTGCGCGGCTACCTGGCGGAACTTCGCCGGGCCGACTACAGCCGCGCGACCGTCGCCCGCAAGATCGCCACCCTCCGGTCCTTCTACAAGTTCCTGGCCCGGGCGGGCGAAGTCGAACGCAACCCGGTCAAGGTCATCCGCACCCCGCGGCTGGAAAAGCGGCTGCCGAAGTTCCTTACGCCGGCCGACATCGAGCGGCTCCTCGGCGCGCCGAAGGGCAACGACCTCCTGTCGCTCCGCGATGCGGCCATGCTCGAGGTGCTCTACTCGACGGGCATGCGCGTCAGCGAGCTCGTGGGCATGAACCTCGAGGACGTCGACCCCATCGGCGAGGTGGTCCGCGTCCGCGGCAAGGGCCACCGCGAGCGCCTGGCGCCCCTCGGCTCGTACGCCGTGACGGCCCTCAACAAGTACCTGGAGGCCCGGGCGGGCGCCGAGGTCCACGACGCACAGGCCGTCTTCGTCAACCGCCATGGGGGGCGGCTGAACGTCCGCAGCGTCCGGCGGAAGCTCGCCAAGTACCTCGCCCAGACCGGCCTGGACCCGCACGTCAGCCCGCACACGCTGCGGCACTCGTTCGCCACACACATGCTGGAGCGCGGGGCGGACCTTCGGGCCATCCAGGAACTCCTCGGCCACCGCAGCCTCTCGACCACGCAGATCTACACGCACGTCACCGCCGGCCGCCTGAAGGAGATCTACGAGGCGGCCCACCCCAGGGCGAACTGATTGCGGATTTCGGATTGCGGATTGCGGATTGAACAGCCAACAACAACGGCGAACCCCGTTTAGCGGGCAGCCGCAGGCGTCCGCGTTCGAATTGCGAATTGCGGATTGGCCGGGGCTAGTGCGTTCCGGGGAGAACTCTGCTGCGCAGTTCGAAATCCGAAATCCGAAATCGCTTCACCCTCTGGACACCCGCCCGCCGCCGATTAGAATGTGTCAATGAGTCTCGCCGAATCCCTGAAGCACGTGATGCTGTTTGCGGCGCTGGACGAGCCGGCGCGGAAGGAAATTGCGCGGCTGGCGGTGGAGCGGCGCGTGCCGGCCGGCCAGACCGTCATCCGCGAGGGCCAGCCGGCCGACGGCTTCTACGTGGTCCTCGACGGGCGCGTGAAGGTCTACAAGCTCTCCCCCGACGGTCGCCAGCAGATCCTGCACGTCTTCGGCCCCGGCCAAGCGTTCGCCGAGGCGGCCATGTTCGCGGGCGAGACGTTCCCCGCGTTCGCCGAGACGCTGGCCGAGAGCCGCCTGGCGTTCTTCCCGCGCGACCGGTTCCTCAAGGGCCTCGGCGAGAACCCGGCCCTGGCGGCCGGGATGATCGCGTCGCTGGCGCGGCTGTGCCGGCAACTGACGACCCTCGTGGAGCAGATCGCCCTGAACGACGTGGCGGGGCGGGTGGCGCGGTACCTGACGGACCTCGCGCGGCGCAAGGGTGTCCCCCTCGAGAAGGGGGCCGAGGTGCGGCTGGACCTCCCGAAGGGCGAACTCGCGCGGCACCTCGGGACCGCCCCGGAGACGCTGAGCCGCGCGCTGGCGCGGCTGGCGGCGGCGAACCTCCTGAGCGTCGAGGGCAAGACCGTCACCTTCCGCAACGCCCCGGCCTTGGAGTCCCTCGCCGGCGGCCAGGCGCTTGAAGACAAGTAGCCGCGGCGGGTGCGCCATTGTCCTGATAGCAGGTGTGGCACGGCCGGCTTGTCCGGCCGTGGCAGAGCGCCGGCCACATTCCCCACGGCCGGACAAGCCGGCCGTGCCACACCTGCCGGGGTACGCTAAACACGTACACGCGCCGTTGCGTGACCGTGCTTGCTCGCCCACGTGACCATGCACGGCCACGCAACAGCGCGTGGCCGTGCCACCCGGCAATCTGGTATGGCGCCAAACACGTACACCGGCGACGGCTGAACGATGAAGTCAAATCGCGAAAACTTGACCTGCGTCAAAGCCCCCCTCCCGCCCGCCGCGTAGGATGAGGGTGGCGATGATGCGAAAAGGAGATATCCCGATGGCGAAACCGGCGATGGTCAAGCGGAAGATCGTGAAGATCAATGAGGACCTGTGCGACGGCTGCGGGGCCTGCGTCACCCCCTGTGCCGAAGGGGCCATCCAACTGGTCGATGGCAAGGCCAAGGTCGTGCGCGAGGAACTGTGCGACGGGGCAGGCTTCTGCATGGGCGTCTGCCCGACGGGGGCCCTGACGATCGAGGAGCGCGAGGCCCCCGCGTTCGACCCCAAGGCCGCCAAGGAGGTCCAGGCCGCGCGCGGCAAGCCGATCCTGAAGGAGACCTGCTTCCGCTGCGGCGCAACCGAGGAAGACGCGGTCCTTTTTCCCTGCCGCCACCAGGGCGAAAGCCGGTGGGTCTGCGTCCACTGCCTCCCCCCGCTGATTCACGGCTGAACGGCCAATTTGCCCTTGACCGGCGCCGGCCCTGCCGATACCCTTGGCACGTCATGAAACCGCGCGAGAACCCGGCCCTGGACCTTATGGCGTAGTCCCGGGGCCCGT
>JAPLML010000422.1 GCA_026387055.1 Planctomycetota bacterium
GATTCGGCGGCGGCCGGGCCTCCCCGCGCGGCCGTTCCTCACCGCCGACACGAACGAGCAGTGCGAGTCGCCCGGGTACATCCTGGAGTACCTGGCGAAGGTGCGGGAGCGGGCCCCGGAGGTCTTCGACGAAATCCTCTACATCGAGCAGCCGACCGAGCGCGACCTGGCGGCCCGGCGGTTCGACATGCGGCCGCTTTCGAAGGTGAGGCCCGTGCTGATTGACGAGAGCCTGACCGGGCCGGAGGATTTCCGGCTGGCGATGGAGCTGGGGTGGTCGGGCATCGCGCTGAAAAGCTGCAAGTGCCTGAGCTCGGACCTGCTGCTGGTGCCGATGGCCGAGATGGCGGGCATCCCGTACGCCGTGCAGGACCTGACGAACCCGTCGATCTCGCTCGTGGAGTCGGTGGGCCTGGCGGCCCGGACGCACACGATCAAGGGCGTGGAGGCGAACTCGCGGCAGTTCTTCCCGGCGGCCAACGCCCCCGAGGCCGCCGTGCACCCGGGCCTCTACGAGATCCGCGACGGCTACGCCCGCACCGCCACCATGCGCGGGCCGGGGCTGGGATTCAAGATCGGCGAGATCGCGAGGGACATCTTCAGGTAGGCCGTGGCACATGCCAAGAAACGCCGTCAAGCGCGCGAGAGTTGGGCCACGAGGTAGTTTGCCACGGCACGTTTCTCCAGAGGTGCGCGGCGGGTCTCCTGACCGTACGTGTCTAGCGTCATGCCTGATTGCCGGGTGGCACGGCCACGCGCCTTTGCGTGGCCGTGCATGGTCACGTGGGGGAGCAAGCACGGCCACGCAAAGGCGCGTGACCGTGCCACCCACGCCAAACACGTACCCTGCCCCGCCGCGCCGAGTGCCCGTCTGGGCGCCAGGGCCGCAGTTTCTGGCGCGGTGGGTCAGGAGACCCACCGCGCACCAGTCAAAGTAGCGCTGTGGTACTGAACAACTGCCGGATAGCCTCCGCGCGACTGTTTGGGTGTCGCGGCCCTCTACGCGATGCGGTCGAGCATCTCCTCCGTCTGGACGCACAGCGGCGGCTTGCCCTTGAGGAAGGCGGCGATGTCATCCACCGCCTGGGCGCCCATGTTGAACCACGGCAGGCCGGCCAGGTGCGAGGTGAGGACGACGTTCGGCAGCCGCCTGAGGGGCGAATCGTCGGCCGCCGGTTCCGGGTCGGTCACGTCGATGAAGGCCCAGAGCCGCCCCTTCGCCAACTCCCGAATGAGCGCTGCCTCGTCGACGCACATGCCGCGCGCGGTGTTGATGAAGACCGCGTCGTCGCGCATCGCCCGGAAATGCGCCGCCCTCAGCAACTTGGCGGTCGAGGGCAGGGCGGGGGTGTGGAGCGTCACGCAGTCGCTCGCGCGGCACAGCTTGAGGAGGTCCGTGACGCGCTCCGCCCCCATCGCGCTCGCTTGCCGGGCGGTAACGAACGGATCGTACAGGAGGAGGCGGCAGCCGAAGGGCGCCAGCAGCCGGATCACCCGCTTGCCGACCTCGGAGGCGCCGATGACGCCCACGGTGGATCCGTACAGGCCCTTCATCTTCGCCGGCCAGGCGGCCTTGCCGGAACGGTTGGCGGCGGCGTTCTCGCAGAGGCGGCGCAGGCCGAGGATGATCTCGCCGAGGGTCACTTCCGCCACGTTGTCGGCGATGGCGGTCTTGCAGGAGGCGATAGCCAGCTTCCGCCCCGCCACGTGCGGGCCGAACATGTGCCGGACAGTCCCCGCCACGTGCTCCCACAGGCGGAGCTTCGGGCACGCTGCCACGAGCTCCGGCGACTTCGGGCACGGCGTGCCCCACGAGCCGACGCCGACGTCGGCGTCGGCCAGGAGTGCGGCGGCGGCCGCGTCGGTCAGCGGATCGGGCGAGTCGGTCCAGCGGACGCGGCCGAGCCTCTCGAGGCGCCGCCGATCCTGGGGCGTGAAGAGCTTGTCGCACAATCGCGTGTGGATGACGACGCCGATCCGGGCTTTGCGTCGAACGCGCCTTGCCATGAGGACTCCTTTCGCGGGGGCCCCCTTGAAGACGGGCGCCAGTCTAGGCCGACGCCAAGCGGGGGTCAAGTCAACGAGCGAATCGCAGAACACACGCGGCTGTAATCCACGGCTCGAAAATGGTATATTGTTTGGTCAGGGCTCGTTCTGGACGCCGGCGAGGACATTGGGAATCGCCTTATGGGACCCGAATTTCACCAGATGCTCGAGAACCTGATCACCACGTACGGTTACTACGCCCTCGCCATCGGGACATGCCTGGAGGGCGAGACGATCATGGTCCTTGGGGGCATTGCAGCGAAAGAGGGCCTCCTGCGCCTGCACTGGGTGATTCTGCTCGGCTTCCTGGGCAGCCTCACGGGCGACCAGACGATCTTCTTCATCAGCCGGTGGAAGGGCAGGGCCATCCTGGCCCGGCGGCCCGCGTGGCAGCCGCGGATCGAGAAGGTCAGCCGCCAGCTGGAGCGTCACGGAACGTGGTTCATCCTCACGTTTCGGTTCTACTACGGCTTGCGCAACATCACCCCGATCGTTATTGGCGTGAGTTCGGTCCCCACCGCCAAGTTCGTCCTCCTGAACGTGACCGGCGCCATTGTCTGGGCCATCACGCTCGGTGTGCTGGGGTATTTGTTCGGGGCGGTGGTCGAGAAGTACCTGAAGATCATCATTCTGGCGCTGGCTGGCGTGGCCGCCCTGGCCTGGCTGATCCGCCACATCTACCTCTGGCGCCGCGGCCGGCGGATCGCCGCCGAAGAAAAAGCCAAGGCGGAAGGGCAGCCGCCGCAGTAGGCAGGCCGTGGCCATGCCACCCGGCAATCTGCCTGAACAGGATGCCGGGGCTGCGCCCCGGCCTACACTACTGCTTTGCCGTGATCCCCTTCCCGCACAGCGGCACGATCTCGCGCGCGGTGGTTGCGTTCAGCTCGAAGATTGTGAAGCCGTGCGTGCCCCGCCGCCGCGCGATCGAAATCTGCTCGATCAGCTTCGAGATGTCGGTCTGCGACGGCCACGTGCTGAGGCCGATGCCGGGGTAGCAGGGCACCTTGCCGGCCCACGCGACCTGGCGGCCAACGGTGTTGTCGAACTCGCCGTCGTAGGGTGTGTAGTCCATCGGGCAGACGAAATCGAGGTACCCGCGCTCGCACCAGAGCTTCCAGTCCTGGCCGACGTTGTCGCGGTCCACCGGCCAATTCGAGAAGACCGCCGCCGAGATCCTGCACTTGGGCCGGGCCTTGCGGACCGCTTCGCTCACGGCCGCGACGAGCCGCGTGATGTTCTCGCGCCGCCAGTCGAGCCATTTCGCCGCGAGGGTCGGGTCTTTGCGCACGTCGGCCGGCCAGCCCGCGACCTTCACGCCGGTCGCCTTCTCGAACCGCTCGCGGCAGCCGGGGCAGAAGCAGCCGTCGCGGTCGGGGTAGCGGATGTAGTCGAAATGGACGCCGTCGACGTCATACGCCGTCGCCACCTCGACCATCGAGTCGAGCTCCAGCTTCTGGTTGTCCGGGTGCGACGGGCAGAGCCAGTGGGGGTCCGGCTGGCCGCTGAAGCGGACCTGGAGGCGGCCTTCCTGCTTCAGACGCTCCATGAACTCCTTGGGCGCCCGCCCGGCCGTGTTCCAGTTGACCTTCCACACGTGGCACTGGACGCCGTACTTCCTGCACGCGGCGAGGCACTTGGCGATCTGGTCGCCGCGCTGGCGGACCTCCGGCGCGACCGGCAGGACCTTGCTCTCGTAGAACGCCGTGCCGGCCCAGAGCATGTTCGGCAGGATGGCCGTAAAGCCGTTGTCCGCGAGGAGCTTGATCGCCTCGTCCCACTCCATCCCGGCAGGGCCGAACGCGCTGTGGCACCAGAAGGCGCGGTGCTCGCCGGGCTCTGCCCGCTGGGCGAGGCACCAGGCCTCGGCCAGGTTGCGTTGAGCCTTCTCGGCGCGCTCCATGGCCTCGGCGAACTTGCCGTCCTTGGACAACGCGCTTGCCCCCGCCAGTTCCGCGTGGGCCTCTTTCAGTTTCCTGGTGAACGGCTCAAGCTGCCGCGGCGGGATCGCCGCGGGGCGAGTCTTCGCCGTGGTCTCCTTCTCGGCCTCGAGGACCCGCGCGAGCGTCGCCTCGGCCGCCTGGCGCCAGAGGTCCGGCACGAAGTGCCCCGCCAGCGCCAGGAACATCCGCCGCTTGTTGGCGGCGTCGTCCTGGAGGAGGATGTGCGTCATGTAGATGCAGTTATCCGAGATGAGCACCGCCGGGCAGCCGGTGCTCGCGCCGTCCTTGTCGAACCACGTGGCCGCGACGCGGCCGCGGCCCTCGACGGGCTTGGCGCCCTGGATGTTCCACGACTTCTGGCCCACGATCGGCGGCACGCCCGCCGGGGCGCCTTCCGCGAACCGGATCGACGCGAAGTACCCGTCGAGCTTCGCCGGCACGTGCCGGCCGCTCTCCATCCCGACCACCGGCTGGAGCTTCGCCGGCAGGACGTAGAAGGCCATCAGCTTGCCGCCGCCCTCGAGGAACTTCGCGATCGTCTCGGCGGCCGCGTCGGGCATGGACGGGTTATGCGGAAGGATGACGAGGCGTTTGTCCTTCAGCCGCTCGGCCGTGAGGTCCAGGTCGCTCACGACCGAGTACTCGATGCCGAGGTCCTTGAGGCACCCCGTGACCGCGCGGGTGAACTGGACGACTGACTCCATCTCCCGCGGCGCGGCCTGGGCCGCCGACTCGCCGCGGACGACGGCAATCGCCGCCTGGCCGCCCACGAGGGCCATGTCGGCCACCAGGAACTCCGTGTCGACGTCCTGGCCGCGCCAGGCCGAGAGGCGGATCGTGCGAATCTGCCCCCAGCCGCCGGGCCGGCCTTCCGTGCTCATGTTCTCCTTGTCGAGGGCGATCGTACTCCAGCCTTCGCGCTCGGTCGGGGCGAAGTGGGCGGCGTACCAGCCCTCGCTGCTCTGAAGGTACATCGTGAAGCCGGCGATGGGCGACGGGTCGCGGCAGAGGAGGCGGAACCGGATGGCCCGGCAGTCGGTCATATCGAGCCGTACCGATTTGTCCCAGCAGGCGCGGTCGATCGTCGTCCCGCGGAAGTTGCACGGCATCCGCAGGGCCTTCCGTCCGTCGGCGTCGACCGGCGCCGCCCCCGCCGTCCCCCACATCGCCTGCCACGCCGCCTGCGCCGCCGCGGCGTCGGGATAGTTGACGTTATCGACCACCGTGCCGGGCGGCGCCGGTTCAGCGGCGGGCGCGGGCAGGAGCATCAGCAGGACGAGAAGGGGGAAGGGCGCTGTTCGCATGGGGCCATCCTCCGATGCGGAGGCCGCGGCGCTGCCGCGGTACGTGTTCAGCCTGGGTGGCACGGTCACGCGCCGTTGCGTGTCCGTGCTTCCTCCCCCAAGTTACCGTGCACGGCCACGCAACAGCGCGTGGTCGTGCCACCCGGCAATCTGGTAACACGCTGAACACGTACTTGCTGCGGCCTGCGGCTAGTGGTTCGCCACAATTGTTTTTGTGAGTAGCAGTGTTTTGCCGATTCCCTTCGGGAGGCCCGGACGAGGCCCTGCAAGGAGGATCGGCACCATGAAACGGTATATC
>JAPLML010000219.1 GCA_026387055.1 Planctomycetota bacterium
CTGTGCGTCCGGCGCCACGCCGTCGAAGGCCGCCTGGAGGGCGCCGCGGTCGCGCGTCTCGCTCGCCAAGGCGAGCCAGAGCCCCACCTGGGCCTTCCCCCGCGTCTCGCCCGGCCCGGCGTGCGCGAGCACGTCCTCGAACGCCCGGTGGGCCTGCCCGACATATCCGCGACGGAGCATCTGCTCGCCGCAGGCCACCATCGCCTCGTGAACCGCCGGCGCCCACGGGAAGCGGCGCGAGAGAACGAGCATCGCCTGCGGGTCGCCGGTGCGGCGGGCCCGCTCGACCAGGTCCGCCGCCTGGCGCTCCTGGGCGAGGCGCAGGGGCGCAAGGACCTCCGGTTTCTGCGCCGCGAGCAGGCGGTCGACGAGCGTCCAGACCGACGCGTGGCGCCCCTCCTCCCACGGCATGATGCCCTGCCCTTCGGCGCTTTCATCGAGCAGGGCCTGGACGGCGGCGGTATCGGTGCCGCTCGTGCGCGAGTGGACCGCGGCCCACCTCATCTCCAGGCCCAGGTCGCGCGGAAAGTCCGGCGCCGGGTCCCGGGCCTTGGCCAGATACTTGTAGCGCCACTCGCCGCGCCCGGCGACGTCCTGCAAGAGCCGGGCCGCGATGTCGAACCGGCCGGCCGCCAGGTAGAGCTCGGCCTCGCGCTCCCGCCACTCCGCGCCCCGCCCGGTGATCGGCGCGAGACGCTCGAGGGCCTGGAGGGCGTCCCAGAAACACTCGTCGGCGGTGTAGATCGCCAGGCGCAGCCGCCAGGCGCGGTCGACGGCCGGGTGGTCGGCTGACAGATGGCCGGCCTCCTGGAGGGCGATGAGCCGGTCGGCGGCGTACTCGGCCGTCCGGGCGGTGTCGGTGCTACCGTCCCAGCGGTTGCCCTCCAGCATGCGGCTGACGATGGCGTCGAGCGCCTCGGCGGCCAGGCCAGCCTCGCCGGGGAACTCCTCCACGAGCTGCCGGAGCGACGCCCAGGCCCGGTCCTCGGGCCGCAGCGCCGCCAGGTCCCGGGCGAGGCGGGCGTAGACCGAGACGCGCTTCTCGCCCTCGGCGGGGAACCGCTCGACCAGGGCGTGGGCCAGCTTGAGGAGCCGCTGGGCCAACTGTTCGTCGCGCCGCGCGGGATCGGCGGGCAGCCCGAGTTCCTTCTGCCAGCGGTTCTTCGCGGCCTCGTAGGTGGCGTCGGCGGAGTCTTTCCACTCGATCTCGACGTCCGCCGCCGCAACGGGAGCCCCGGCGATGCCGGAGGACGCCGGCGCATCCGCCGACGCCGCCGCCGGGGCGACGGACAGCCCCGACCGTTCGGCCGCCGCGAGACACGTGCAAAGGATCGCGATGATTGTGAGAAGTCCGGCCGCCATCGCGGCCGGCGCCCGCCGCCTCATCCCACCGCCCTCCGGCTTGCCTCTTCCCGGCCCGGCCCGTTTCCAGAAAGGTTGCGTCGCTCTCGATAGCCGTGGCACCCAGCAGACATGCTCGCCGGGCCGCGAACCGCCGGGAACCCCTCTATCAAACCGGCCCGCCAGCGCCCAGTTTCCGCCAAACTGCTGCCCCGGCCCGCGCCCGCAAGCCCCCCGCAGTCCCGGGCGCGCCCGCCCTCCCTCCGCCGCCATTCGGCCACCTCGCACCTGTCCTTTGCCCGGCAACTATATTACACTATGGGCACATGGCAGCTTCCTTCATCTGGATCCAACCGAATCGTATGGAGGAAGAGGCAACATACTACTCTTGGGCGGGAGGCGAGTCGGCGTGGGCAACCCGAACGGCGGGGCTGGGGCTGAGATACACCCTTCGCGCCCCTGGACGGCCGCGAGAAGCAAAAGTAGAATGTCGCCATTTCCACTTTGGAGGCACCACGGATGAATCTGCTCCTCGTGCTCGTGATCGTCATTCTCGTCGCCACGGGCATGGGCACCGCCCTGCTCGGCAGCATCAAGGTCACTCTGGCCCGCAATCTCCGGATTGACGAGGCCCGCATCGGCGGCCTGCTGGCCGCTTTCGGCTTCACCCTGATCCCCGCCATGTTCGCCGTCGGCTTTGTCAGCGACCTGGTGGGCAGGCAGCCCGTGACCATCGGCGGCTCGATCCTCTTCGCCGTGAGCCTGGCGGTGCTCGCGCGGGCGACCGGGTACCGGATGGTCCTGGCGGCGACGGTGCTCCTGAGCGCGGCGTGGGCAACGCTCATCAACGTGGTCAACCCGCTCTCGCTGCCCGCTTTCGGCGGCACCCCGGCGTATGCGATCAACCTCGGGTGCTTCATCTTCGGCATCGGCTCGTTCGTCACACCCCTGGGCGTGGCCTTCCTGGTGCGGCGGCTCGCGCTGCGGAACACCCTGCTCCTGCTGGCGACCACAGGCATCGTGATCGCCGTCCTGGCATGCGCGACACACTTCCCCGCCACCGCCCCCGCGCCGGCCCAGCAAGCAGGGACGACGGCTGCCGCCCTGGGCCTCGGCACCTTGC
>JAPLML010000341.1 GCA_026387055.1 Planctomycetota bacterium
TGCGGCGGCGACGGGACCGTGCGGTTCTACGACGGCCTGACGCTCCAGCCCCTCCAGACCCTCGGCCTCGGCGACGACGCCGCCAACGTGCGCTACGACCCGGGGGCCCGGCGCGTCTGGGTCGGCTACGGCAGCGGCGGCCTGGCGGCGCTCGATCCCCACTCCGCCGCGGTCGTGGCCAACGTCAAGCTCAAGGGGCACCCCGAGTCGTTCCAGCTCGAGAGAAACGGCAACCGGATCTTCGTGAACGTGCCGGCCGCCCAGGAGGTGGCCGTGATCGACCGCGACAAGGGCGCCGTGATCGCCGCGTGGCCCGTCAGGACCGCCCTGGGCAACTTCCCCATGGGCCTGGATGAGGCACATGGACGCATGTTCATAGGCTGTAGAACACCCGCCCGGCTTCTGGCCTACAACACCGAGTCGGGCGAAGTCGTGGCCGAAGTGCCCTGCGCCGGCGACGTCGACGACGTCTTCTACGATGCCGCCGCCCGGCGCCTCTACGTCACCGGCGGCATGGGCAAGCTGGGCCAGGGCAGGCTGGACGCCTTCGAGCAGGGGGAGGCCAATCGTTACGCCCCGCTCGCCGAACTCGACACGCCGCTCGGCGCCCGCACCTCGCTGTTCGTCGCCGACCTCGGCCGCCTGTACGTCGACGTCCCCCGCCTCCTTCTCCAGGCCGCCGAGATCCGCGTGTTCAAGGTTGCGCCTTGCCGGGCTCAAGCTGGACCTCCTGCTCGGGCTTCTCGATCTTCACGTTCTCCGCGCGCAAGGCGAAGCGGACCTTGCCCGACCCCCGCGCCTCCACTTGCAGTACCGCGTGACCCGGGTCGGCGCTCCCGGCACTGAACTCAAACGTGTACGCCCGTCGGAGGACCTCGCCTTCCCCCGGCGCCGCCAGGTCGCTCAGGATCGCCAGCCACCGGGCCGACGGGTGGACCCACACCTCCTTGTAGTTGTAGCAGTTCGACGTGGGCCAGTACGGCAGGTCCCGCTCGCGCAGGCTTTGGATGCCGACGGGCAGCGACCCCGCCAGGTCGCCCGACAGGGCGGTGTACTGCGGGGCATAGTCGTACCCTTCTCCATACATGGTGCTCTGGCCGAACGGGTTCCGCCCCACCACCCACTCCAGCTGAAGCCGGCACAGGCTTGCCAGGTCCTGCTTCCGGCGGAGGCGGGCCGCCGCCGACAGGGCCTTCGTCTGCGACAGGACCGTCCCGTGGTTTCCCCGGAAGTCCCACCACACGGGGAAGAGCCGCAGGTAATGCCCCGGCGCCACTTCGACCCCCTGCGAGACCTGGGCCTTGAAGTACGGGTCGCCCGACTCGTCGAGCCGGTAGACCGACGCCGGGAGCATCGCGAACGGCTCCGTGAACCGCGCGATCGCCCGCAGGTACTCCGAGTGGAGGACCACCGCCGAGTACCACTGCATCCAGTCGGGGTGGTCGGGCACGGCCTCGCACAGTTCCACCAGGGCCTGGATCGGCGCGTTCTCGTGGCCGCGGTGGAAGTAGTGGAGGAGGCGGTCCTTCTTGGGACTCGTGTAGAAGAAGCCGACGAGCGGCGCCTTCCAGTCGGGCACGGTCCGCTGCTGGCAGTCGCCGATGATCCGGGCGAACTCGGCGGCCTTGTCGGCGTACGCCCTCTCGCCCGTCGCCTTGAACATCTCGACCGACGCGAGGGCCGCATAGGACGCGAGTTCCAGGTGCGGCGACTGGGTTTTCTCGATTGCGAACTTCCAGTCATCGCGGGCCGCCGCGAGGCACTGGGCGGACCTGGCCGGGTCGCCCGTCTTGAGGACGCGGGCCGCCATCGCCTCTGCCGCCGCCGCGATGAAGTTCTCCATCGGCGAGTTCCGGGCCTGGGCGACCGTGTCGTCGGCCGTGCCGATCTGGTTGTCGGTCCAGTAGTCCATCGTGGCCCAGGTAGTGCGGAAACCCTCGCCGAAGCGCGTCTTGAGGATCCACTCCAGGCCCCACCGGGCCTCTTCGAGGAGCCGGCGCGACAGCGCGGGGTCCGAGGTCCGCAGCCGCTCGGCAAGCTCGAACATCGCATACGTCGCCTCGCCCGTGTTGACGAGCCCCTGCGACAGGTCGCCCGCATCGTGCCATCCGCCGTTGATCACGATCTTCTTGTCGCCGTGCACGCCCTGCCAGTCCTGATGGCAGACGCCGTGGGCGCCGGGCACCTCGTAACCGCAGCGCTCGCAGAAGAAGAAGTTGATCGTCTTGACGATGGTCTCGCGCCAGACGTCGGGCGCGATGCGGAAGGACCCGGTCTTCACCTTGCCCGCCTGGATCGCGTACGTGCCGGCTGCGCGGACATCGGAGAAATCCAGCACCCGAAACTCGCCCAGCCGGGTCTTGACGTTCCTGACGGGTGCGGTGAAGACCGCGCGGCCCGTCGCGGCATCGAGGACCTCGAACTGTTTCACTGTCAAGCCGGTGGCGATCGCGACCTTGCTCGCGCCGGGCAGATAGCCCGTATGGCTGAACGCGATCCGCCCCGGCGCGACAGCCCAGCCTTCGAACGGGTCGGCCTCCACCTTCTGGAGTTCCAGCCGCTCGAAGTCGAAAGACACCTCGCGCGTCGCGCCCGGCTCGTTGCCCTGGAGGCGATAGATGAACTCGACGGCGGTGACCTTGTCGCGCGTCAGGTGCGGGATCTCCCAGACCACGTGGTTCCACTTGTCGGGCTGGAGGATCACGTAGTGCAGCGCCCCGCGGGTCTGGCTGCCGGGGAGCTTCTCGGCGCCGTCATTCGAGAGCTTCACGAGGAGCGAGATGACCTTGAAGCCGGGCAGGCGCGGGTAGACCCAGATGGAGAGGCGGTTCCAGGCGGTCCAGTCCTCGCCGCGGGCGTCGAACCGCAGGACCGCCTCGCCGGACGGCCGGCCCGACGACGTGTTCGGCTTCTCCGTGATCGTCGGCGCCAGAAGGCGGAAGACCTGCTTGCCGCCGTTGGGCCGCTGGTGGACGAATTCCAGCCGCCCCTGGCCGCGGTGCGACCAGCGGTCAGCCGTTGACATGTCGTCGAGAACGCGGGCCTCGAGGACCGGCTTGGCGAGCCAGCGGGCGTCGGCGGTGCGCGTGCGGTCGATCGGCATGGGCATCGCCGGGATGCCGGCCCCCTGCTCCGCCCGCGCGGCCCCCACGCAGGCCAGCGACGCCGCGAGACACACCGCCATCAGCCCCAGAGAGGCGTCGGCCATGGCCGTTCTCCTTTGCCCGGTGCGCACGGTTCAGTGTAGGCGCCGCGGCAGCGGGCGTCACCAGAATTTGGCGGCCGGAAGCCAGGAGGGGTAACGCCTCAGTTTCGGGGGTGGCACGGCCACGCGCCGTTGCGTGGCCGTGCACTTCAGACCAGCACAGAGCACGGCCACGCAACGGCGCGTGGCCGTGCCACCCGGGTTATCTGAACCA
>JAPLML010000696.1 GCA_026387055.1 Planctomycetota bacterium
AAGGCGCCGTATTGGCCGAAAAGCACGGCCGGGCAAGACCGGCCGTGGCACACACGCCACGAAAGGAGTCGCCATGGACCTGTTTGATGTCATCGCCAAGCGTGCGAGTGTCCGCGCGTTCGTCCCCGTGAAGGTGCCGGAGGCGGACCTCCTGAGGATCGCCGACGCGGGCCGTCGGGCGCCGTCGGGCGGGAACCGCCAGCCCCTGAACTTCATCATCATTCAGCAGGCGGAGACGCTGCGGGCCCTGGAGAAGGTGCAGGCCTGCTTCGCGACGGCCTCGGCGGCGGTGGCCATCGTGGCCGACCCGGCGGCCTCGCGCTGGTGGCTCGAGGACGCCGCGGCCGCCTCCGAGAACATGCTCCTGGCGCTTACGGCCCTCGGCTACTCGTCGGTGTGGGTCGAGGGCACGCTGCTCAAGGAAGAGGATCACGCCAAGAGGGTGCTGGGCGTGCCGGCGCCGAAGCGGCTGATCATCGCACTGCCCATCGGGAAGGCCCCGCAGGACACGCCGCAAGCCGACAAGAAGCCGCTCCAGGACGTCCTGTGGCGCGAGAGCTACGGAAAGAAGGAATGATCGCGGGAGAAGCCGTCATGCGGATTCATGCCACAACCATCCTGTCGGTGCGGCGGGGCAAGCAGGTGGCGCTGGGCGGCGACGGCCAGGTGACGATGGGCGAGACGATCGTCAAGGCCGACGCGAAGAAGCTCCGCCGCCTGGGCGAGAAACAGCGGGTCATCTGCGGGTTCGCCGGCAGCGCGGCCGACGCGTTCGCGCTGATGGAACGGTTCGAGGGCAAGCTCAAGGATTCGTCCGGCAACATCCGCAAGGCGGCCGTGGAACTGGCGAAGGCGTGGCGGACCGATCGCGTCCTCCGGCGTCTGGAGAGCCTGCTGGCCGTCGTCGACGCCGAGGCGAGCCTCATCATCTCCGGCGCGGGCGACGTGATCGAACCCGCCGATGGCCTCATCGGCATCGGGTCCGGCGGCCCGTACGCCCGCAGCGCCGCCGCGGCCCTGCTGAAACATACGGACCTTTCGGCCGAGGAAATTGTCCGGGCGGCCCTCGCTATCGCCGCCGAGATCTGCATCTACACGAACGACCGCATCACGGTCGAGGTGCTCGAAGCATGAAGCCCCTGACGCCGCGCGAGATCGTCCGGCAACTGGACCGCTACATCATCGGCCAGGATGAGGCCAAGCGCGCCATCGCCATCGCGATGCGAAACCGGTGGCGCCGGCAGCAGCTCGCGCCGGAGCTGCGCGAGGAGGTCGCGCCGAAGAACATTATCATGATCGGCCCCACGGGCGTGGGCAAAACGGAGATCGCGCGGCGAATGGCCGCCCTGGTGGGGGCGCCGTTCATCAAGGTCGAGGCCACGAAGTATACCGAGGTCGGCTCCGTCGGGCGCGACGTCGAGTCGATCATCCGCGACTTGACCGAGCTGGGCGTGAACATGGTCCGGCAGGAGATGGCGGAGGCCGTCCGCCCGCCGGCCGAGGCCGCCGCCGAGGAGCGCCTGCTCGACATCCTCCTGCCGGTCAGCCGCTGGACGGCCGCCCGCGCGCCGGCCGAAGAAGCGGGAGGCGAGGCCGCCGAGCAGCGCGAGGCGTCGCGGGAAAAACTGCGCCTGAAACTCCACGCAGGCCTGTTCGAGGAGCGGGTCGTCGAAGTCGAGGTTGAGGAGAAAGTCGACCTGGGCCGGATCGGCGGGCCGCAGCAGGAGGAACTCATCGGCCTCCAGACGATGTTCGAGCGGTTCATGCCGGCCAAACGCAAGACCCGCGCCATGACAGTGCGCGAGGCCCGCGAGGTGCTCATCGCCCAGGAAACCGACCACCTGATCGACAAGTCGCAGGTCTCATCTGAGGCGCTGGCCCGCGTGCAGGACCTCGGCGTGGTTTTCATCGACGAGCTCGACAAGATCACGGGGTCGGAGTCGAAGTTCGGCCCCGACGTGAGCCGCCAGGGCGTTCAGCGGGACCTCCTGCCCGTCGTGGAAGGCTGCACGGTGGGCACGCGGTACGGCCTGGTGCGGACCGACCACATCCTGTTCATCGGCGCGGGGGCGTTCACGCAGTCGAGCCCCTCGGACCTCATGCCGGAGTTCCAGGGCCGGTTCCCGATCCGCGTGGAACTCAAGGACTTGACGGCCGAGGAATTCGTGCGGATCCTGCGGGAACCCGACAACGCCCTCGTCAAGCAGCATCAGGCGATGCTGGGAACGGAAGGCGTGGCGCTGGAGTTCACGGAGGACGGCGTCCACGAGATCGCCGAGGTGGCCTACCGCGTGAACCAGCGGACGCAGAACATCGGCGCGCGGCGCCTCTACACGGTCATGGAGAAGGTGCTCGAGGACCTGAGTTACGACGCGCCAGACCTGCCCGAAGGCCGGCGCCGGGTCCTCGTGGATGCGGCCTACGTGCGGGAGAAACTCCAGAGCATTGCAAAGGACGAGGACCTGGCGAGGTACATCCTCTAGCCACTTCGGCGCGATGGCGCACCAGAGCAGGGGCACGGCATGCCGTGCCCCTACGGCCGCAACGTGGAATGTCAGCGTTTCGATCCGCTGAAGAGGTCGTTCCAGCGGGGGTCTTTTCGCAGGTTTTCCAGATCCATGTCGAGCTGCATGTAATCGAAGTCACGGTAGCCCAGCTCGATGGATTTCCTGATGGCGCCGAACGCACGCGTGAGCTGCTTCAGCAGCGCATACGAGCAGGCGAGGTTATAGAAGGCGATGGGGTCGCGCGGCCGCAGGGCCACGAACCGCCGGTCTACGGCCAGCGCGTCGCGGTGGCGGCCGGTCTTGGTGTAGAGGTGGCCGAGGTGCGCGAGGATCTCGTTGTTCTCGCCGATGCGGGCCAGAAGGTCCTCGAGGAACCGGATGTCGAAGGCCTCCTCGCCTTCGGCAAACCGCTGGCGCGTGGTCTCCGGCAGCGGCCGCCCCATCGACAGGCCGAAACTCCAGCGGCTCCACTCAATCGTAACACTCTCGATCCACGGCATGGTCTACATCCTCTCCCGCCGTTGTTATTATACGTGATTTTCGGGCATATGCGAACCGGACGCACGAAAAAAACGGCCGCTTTGTGCCGCGGCCGGCGTGCCGTATAATGACGGTCCGATAACCGCTGCCAGGAGGAGAGCCGACCGATGAGCGACGTCGAGACGAGGCTTCTGGACGAGATTCTTGCGATCCGGGCCATTGATTGCCACAGCCACGTGCCGCCCCAATCGCCCCACGCCCAGACCCTGGCGGACCTGCTCGGCTACCATTATTACACGGAGTTGGCCCATTCCGCCGGCATGCCCGCCGAGGCGGTCGACCCGCAGAGGAGCGACGGGGATCGCATCGCCGAGCTCGTCTCGCGCCTCGACACAATCTCGAACACCGTCCAGTACAGTTGGCTGATGGAGGCGGCACGCGAGCTGTTTGCGTTCCGCGCCGAGCGGCTCACCCCGTCGAACTGGCCGGAGCTTGCCCAATCGGTGGCCGAGGCGGGCCGGCCGAGGGACCGCTACCTGGCGGTTCTCGCGAAGTCGAATCTCGAAAAGGTGTTCCTGACGAACCGTTTTGACGAAGACCTTTCGGCGGTCGACCGCACGGTCTTTGTGCCGTGCCTGCGGACCGATGACCTGGTGTTTCAACTGGCCGACGCCGAGGTGCGCCACCGGCTGGCCGCGAAGACGGGAACCCAGGTCGGCTCGACCGGCGATCTTCAGAGCGCCGTGGCCTGGCTGATGCGGTACTTCGTGCAGGCGGGGGCGGGCTCGGCGGCGATCAGCCTCCCGCCCGACTTCTCGCCGGCGGGGCCGGATGAGAAGGCGGCCGAAAAGGCGCTCGCCAAGGCGCTTCGCGGCAAGGCCCTGTCGGAGAACGAGAGTCAGGCCCTGGCGGTCTTCGCGTTCGACGCCGTCGCCAACGCGTGCCGCCAGTTCAAGAAACCGTTCCAGCTCATGATCGGTGTCGTCCGCAACGTGTACCCGGCGGGGGTGGCCAACGGCCGGGACCTCCTCTCGAAGCGCGGGAGCCTCGTGGATTACGCCGACCTCTTCCGCCGGTACCCGGACGTGGACTTCACGGTCTCGGTGCTCTCGATGACGTGGGCGCACGAGCTGGCGACGTTCGCGTGGATCTTCCCGAACGTGAAGCCCTCCGGCCACTGGTGGTACACGAACATCCCGGCGCACATCGAGTACGACCTGAGGGCGCGGTTGGAGGCGCTGCCCAAGGTGAAGCTCATCGGGTACTATAGCGACATGTACAAGGTCGAGTTCGGCCTGCCGAAGTTCAACATGTACCGGCGCGTGCTGGCCCGGGTCCTCGCGCGGGAATTCGTCGAGACCCATCGCTTGAGCGAGCGCCAGGCGGTGGAAGTGGCGACGCTGTTGCTTCGAGACAACCCCAAGCGGATTTTTGGGGTGTGAGTTCAGCCGCGACCCGAGGGGGGAGCGCGTCGGCACGGCACCCCGCTCAGCCCTTGAGCGCCGGACCGAGGAGGTCCTCGTACAGCCTCTCGACGTTCGCGCGGGTATGGCTGGCGAAGGGCACGCCCGACATCCGCTCGGCCTTCTCGAGGTCGCGGGGCAGGTCGAGCTTGTACTGGCTGACGGTGTGGAAGAAGCCGCGTTCGGAGTAATACCGCCCCAGGTACTCTTGCTCCGTCTGGCCGGGGGTCGGCATGAAGAGGGCCTTCTTGCCGAGCTCGGCGAGTTCCATCACCGTGGTGTAGCCGCTGCGGCAGACGACCATCCGCGCCCGGTTCATCATCTCCTGCTGGCCGGCCCGGTCGAGGAAGCCATAGACCGTGGTCCGCGCGTCGAGCTCGCGTTGCTCCTTCACCTCCGGCTTGCCGAGCGTGATGACGATGCGGTCGGCCCGCACTTCGCCGATGTGGTCCAGGATGAGCTGCTCGAGCTGCATCCGCGGCGGCTCGGGGCCGGAGATTGAGATGAAGAGGTCCAAGTCCTGCGGCACGCTCATCCGCGACACGCTCGAAAGGACGCCCGCGTAGTGGATCTTCTCGGGCGGCATGAGCCGGAGGTCGTGCGAGAGGCGCCCGCTCAGGTTCTGCACGGGGTCGGCGGTATCCGGAACAATGACCCGGTCGAAGCGGCGGAGGTAATGGTAATTGAAGCGCTCGGTGATCCACTCAAAAACACCCAGGCCCGGCGGCGTCATGAACCGGACCTGGTGTGAGATGATGAAGCTCGGAATATCGGCCGAACGGACGTTGAAGCGGTTGTCGCTGATGATCAGGTCGAACCGGCGGTCCTTCAGGAGCTGCGCGACGTTCTCCTCCTCCGCCGCAATGGCCTTCAGCATGGCGGGCGCCATGGCCAGAAAGTGGGGCACGTAGAATCGCGAGGAAGAGTACGCCGGCGGATAGTCCTTGAGCTCCACGAAGTCGCACTGTGGCGCTTCCCGCTTCAGGAGCGCCAGGGCCCGCCCCTCGGCGGCCACCGTCACGTGGTGCCCGCGCTCCAGCAGGTAGCGGATGATCGGCAGGTCGCGCGTGGCGTGGCCGAGGCCCCACGAGAGCGGGCTGACGAGGATGCGCTTCATGACTCGGCTTCCGTGCTGGGATGCGCTCTCACAGTAGCCGACGCGGTGGCCGGTGTCAAGCAATGCAAAACCTTTGTCCTCGTCATCGCGCGGCGGTATACTGGGCAACAGGCGGGGCGGAAACGGAACATGCCCATACAACAAGCCATTCACGATATTCTGGAGGAGATGCATCGGACCCTGGGCCGCGTGGCGCCTGAGGGCCTGGAGCACCTCGTGGAAGCGGTCCTGGCCGCCGACCGGATCTACGTGGCCGGCGGCGGACGGTCGGGCCTCATGGCTCGGGCCTTCGCCATGCGCCTGATGCACCTCGGGCGGGTCACTTACGTGGTGGGCGAAACCACCACGCCCGCCATCCGCGCCGGGGACCTGCTGCTCTCGTGCTCCGCCAGCGGCGAGACCCAGGTGACCGTCCTCGTGTCGCAGGTGGCGAGGCAGGCGGGGGCGAGGGTCGTTGCCATCACCGCCACGCCCGATTCGCCGATGGCGCGCCTGGCCGATGAAACCATCATCATCCCGGCGCCCTCCAAGCGTACGCAGCCGGGGCAGGGGCAGTCTGCCCAATACGGCGGGTCCCTGTTCGAGCAGGCCCTGCTGCTTCTCCTGGACGCCATCAGCGCGGAGATCGGGCGCCGCCTCGGCACGCCGCCGCAGGAACTCGAATCACGCCACGCGAACCTGGAATAGCAAAACCCGCGGCGGGTGATTGACAGAGGCCCTCCGACCCTCTAGACTCACTGAAACATGACTCAAACGACCCATGAAGCGCCAGGCATTGCGGAGGCCAACCGCATGCACGTCGATCGGCCGGGGCACCCGTTCGGCCTCGCTTGGCGCTACGCGCTGCGGCTCATGGGGCAGGTCCGCCGGCAGTACCTGAGCCGCTTCAGGCCGGACTACGTGGTGGGCATGCGGTCCGCGCGCCTCGGCACGTGCCGGGCGTGCGGCTCGTGCTGCGACCTGACTTTTCATTGCCCGTTTCTGACGGGCGAGAAACGGTGCGACCGGTACGAGAGGCGGTCGCTCACCTGTCGCGATTTTCCGATCGACGCGATGGACCTGAAGCTGACGTGCGTGCCTTGCGGTCACTACTTCGCGCCCCGGTCGGAGGAAAAGGACCGTGCGAATTCCGCTGACTGAATACGGGGTTCGCGAACTGCTCCTTTTCGGCGGGGTCTCGGCGGCGGGGGCCGTGGCCGCCGCCGTCATCGGCCAGTGGTTCGTCGCACCCGTCTTCGTTCTCAGCTTGGCCTTTGTCCTTTGGTTCTTTCGCGACCCCTCGCGCCGCATACCTGAAGACGTGGGCCTCCTGGTGTCGCCCGCCGACGGCAGGATCGTGGAGGTCGCGCAAATCGACGAGCCGCAGTATCTTAAGTCCGCCGCCCACAAGATCGCGATCTTCATGTCGCCCCTGAACGTCCACGTGAACCGCGCGCCGTGCGCCGGCGAGGTCGAAGCGGTCGAGCATCGGCCGGGGCGGTATCACAACGCCGAGAACCCGGCGGCCTCGTCCGAAAACGAGTCCGTGGCGCTGCTTATCAAGGGAGCCGAGGGGCACGCGCGGGTCCTCGTGCGTCAGGTGGCTGGCGTCCTGGCGCGGCGGATCGTGTGCGCCGTAGCGGCGGGGGCGCGGCTTGAGCGCGGCCAACGGTTCGGCATGATCAAGTTCGGCTCGCGGGCCGAGGTCTACGTGCCCGTCGAGGCCGGTTTTGAGGTCCGGGCCCGACTGGGCGAGCGCGTCAAGGCCGGCGAAACCGTTCTGTGGCGATTCCGATGAGAATCCCGCGCGTCTCCATCCTGCCGTCGCTGTGCACGCTGGGGAACGCCCTCTGCGGCTTTGGCGCCATCACCTTCACGACCAAGGCGCTCCTGGCCTCCGATACCGCCGCGAGCGTGTTCCGCCAGGACGTCCGGTGGGCGGGCTACCTGGTCATCTTCGCCATGGTCTTCGACGCGCTGGACGGACGGCTCGCGCGGTTCGCCCGCGCCACGAGCGACTTCGGGGGCCAGCTCGACAGCCTGGCCGACGCGATTAGTTTCGGCGTGGCCCCGGCGTTCCTGATGAACCGCGTGGTGGTCGAGGGTCTCCACAACGTCATGCCCGCCGGGCTGGTCGAGGTCCTGCGCATTGCCTGGGTGTGCGGCGCGGTCTACCTGGGGTGCACGCTGATTCGCCTCGCGCGGTTCAACGTCGAGAACGTGCACGATGAGGAGGCGCACCTGAGCTTCCGCGGGCTGCCGTCGCCGGCGGCGGCGGGGGCCCTCGTGTCGCTCATCATCGTCATGGCCGACTTCTGGCCGGACCGGGCCGGCGGCATGCCCTGCACGGTCATGCTCTGGTGCCTGCCGGCCGTGGCGGTCGTTCTTGGCATCCTGATGGTCTCGAACCTGCGCTATTCGCACATGCTGAATCAGCTCGTCCGCGGGCGACGGCCGGTGAGCCACCTCGTTCTTATCCTCCTGACACTCGCCTTGGCCGTCGTGCTGAGGGAGATCATCCTGCCCGTCGGCTTCGGGGCCTACGCCCTCAGCGGGCCGGTGACCGGCATCTGGCGGCGGCTCCGGAAACGCCGGGCCAGGCGGGAAGGGCAGGGGCCCCCGCCGCCCGAGGGGGAGACGCCCAACACGCCCACAACGTGAATCGCCATGACAATCACAAACCGCAAGATGGCGCGAGTGGGCGTTGGGGCAGCGGCCTTGCTGGCTTGCCTCGCGACCACCGGCTGTCTCTTTCACGAGCCCTGCCGCCTCCTGGCCGACACGGCCCGGCCGGGCGGCGAGTTCTCCGCTCAGCGAAATCAGTGGGCTTACGACGGCGAGACGGTGACGTTCCAGATGGAGTGCGCCCCCGGCGCCGGCCACTTCGTGCTCTTTACCGTTCAAGGGAAAGACTACGTGGTTGAGACGCCGCAGGCGGCGGGCCTGTACCGCTGGACCCACGTCTTCAGGGCCGGCACGGGGCCGCAGGTCTACACGGTCAGCGTCTCGCCCTTCCTGATGCGCGGCAAGTGCGACTGGGTGTATAACAGCTCGACAGGCGCGTGGGACTACTATCCGGGGGCGACCAACAAGCCGGACATCGCGGTGGGCGACGAGCAGATGATGAAGATCACGTGCTACCGCGCCGCCGTCCGTTTCCGCTTCAAGGCCGCGCGCGGCCGGCCCGAGGGGCTGACGCTCAGCCTGACCAGGGACACGGGCCAGACCTCGCAGCACCGGACGCCCCAGGCCCGGACCGATGACCGCCTCGTCGCCCTGTCCGGGCCGGACAAGGACGGCTTCTGCGAGGTCACGTACACGCCGACCTGCGAGGAGGTCAGCCGCGCCGGAAAGACGCACGCGAAACTCCAGATTGAGTACACCGGCGGCGAGACCGCCGTCCTCGAGCAGGACATCGATACCCCGTAGGCTCGTGAAGGACATCGCATGAAGGTTCAGCCGGTCAGAGGAATGCGCGACTTCTACCCCGAGGACATGGCCTTCCGCAACTGGCTCTTCGAGCGGTGGCGGCGGGCCAGCCGGCGGGCGGGCTTCGTCGAGGTCGACGGGCCGGAGCTGGAGCCCCTCGAGCTCTACACCGAAAAGAGCGGGCCGGAGATCGCCGAGCAGCTCTACTGGCTCGAGGACAAGAGCCGGCGCCGGCTGGCCCTGCGGCCGGAGTTCACGCCCACGCTGGCCCGCATGATCGCCGCGCGGCAGGCCGCCCTGCCGGAGCCGATTCGCTGGTTCAATATCTCTCGATGCTTTCGTTACGAGCGGACCCAGAAGGGCCGCCTGCGCGAGTTCTTCCAGTGGAACGTCGACCTCGTCGGCATCGCCGGGGAGATCGCCGACGCCGAGTGCATCTCGCTGGCGGTCGACGCCATGAAGGAGGTCGGCCTGGGGCCCGAGGACGTCCAGGTGCGCATCAACGACCGGCGGCTCCTCGCCGCCCTCGTCCGGCACCTCGGCATCGCCGAGGACCGCGTGCCGCAGGTCTTCGGCATCCTCGACAAGCGCGACAAGGTGCCCGCCGAGGCGCTCGCGGGCCTGCTGGCCGAGGCGGGCCTGGAGGCCCAGCAGCGGCAGGGCCTGGAGCGCATCCTCGCATGGCAGCATCTCGAGGATATCGACGCCCGCGAGTTGGCGACGCCCGAGGTCCACGCGGCCGTCGAGGCGATCCATCGCCTTTTTGCCCTCCTCGCGGACTACGGCATCGCCGAGTGGTGCCGGTTCGACATCGGCATCGTCCGCGGGCTGGCGTATTACACCGGCCCGGTCTGGGAGGTGCACGACTGCAAGGGCGAACTGCGGGCCATCTTCGGCGGCGGCAGGTACGATCGACTCCTCGGCGACACGGGCGGCAAGGCCATGCCGGCCTGCGGTTTTGGAGGCAGCGACGTGATCCTCGGCATTCTCTTGGGCGAGCGCGGCCTGCGGGCGGAGCCCGAAACGTCCACGGAGTATTTCGTGGCCTCGGCCAGCGAGGCGAGCCTTCCCCAGGTACTGCAAGTGGTTCGTCACCTGCGGGCCCGCAACCGGTCCACGCAGTTCGATCTCAAGAGCGGCAACCTCAAACGCCAGATGAAGAAGGCGGCCGACGCCGGGGCGCGGTTCGTCGTCATCGTGACGGAGGAGTTCGCCAGGAGCCGCCGTGTGACCTTGCGCGACATGAGTTCCGGCGACCAGCGCGACGTGGGTCTGGAGGAACTGGGCGCCTAGACCTCCCATGGCCAACCGCAAGGTCATCTACGAGGCCTGCTTCGAGGACTACCTTCGGTCGGCCGGCGTGCCTTACGTGGCGGTGGATGAGGCCAAGAAGGCCCTGTTCGCCGGGGTGCAACTGAAGAGTTTCGATTTCGTCGTCTACAGTGGCACGGGGCCGAACCTCCTGGCCGACGTGAAGGGGCGCCAGTTTCCCGCCCGCGGCGCCAAGGGCGGCCGGCGATGGGAGAACTGGACCGAACGCCAGGACCTCGACAGCCTCGCCCGATGGGAGGAGGTTTTTGGTTCTGGATTTGCAGCGCTTCTGGTATTCTGTTATCATCTGGCGGATGCCGAGGCGTCGGCCGGCTTCGAAACGGTGCACGCGTTTCGCGGCGAAACCTTCGGCCTCGTGGGCGTTTATCGCAAGGCGTACGCCGACGCCTGCCGCCTGCGAAGCCGGTCGTGGGACACCGTGAGCGTGCCCACGGCCGCGTTCCGGGAAATGATGAGGCCCGTGACGGCGTTCTTCTAAGGGCCTCGGGAGGAGATGGGTGAAAACGAGTCGCCTGGGGACGCCCCTTCGACGGACCCTCTTCGCGGCGGCAGCCGTCGCGATCCTTGTGCTCAGCCTGGCCGGTCCCGTCGTCGCGGCCCGGCAGCCCTACAAGCCGCGCGAGCCGGACGTCAACGCGCCCCAGTGGGTCCTTCCCAACATCATCGCGGCCTTTATGTCGATCGGCCTCCTGGCCATTCCCTGCAAACGCTTCCGGAGAACGTGAGTCCGGTCCTGTGTCTGAACGAATCATCCAAGAAAGGAGATTGCGATGGACGGAAAAACGGTGGCCATTGGCGTGCTCGTCGTGATGGCGCTGCTCCTGGCGGGCGTCGTGACGAGCAGCCTGTACCAGGAGCGCGCGGCCTACGGCCAGGGGGGCGTGTATGCGACGTACCTGGCCACGTCGATCCAGGTGCGCGAAGGCTTCAGCAACTTCGCCATCCTGGACACGGAGGCGCGGGCGCTGGCGTTCTATGACGTCGATCCCACGAGGTTCGAGCTCAAGCCGAGCATCGGACAGGGGCGCCGGCTGAGCAATGACTTCAGGCACAAAGAGTGACCGCCCCCGCCACTCGGCATGGAGATAGACCCATGAAAACGAAAGACCTCATCCTCGTCGCCCTGGTGTGCGCCAACGTCACGCTGGCCGCCGTGGCGTTTGCCCTTCTCGTCGGGAAAGCCGAGTCCTCCGCCGTCGCCGGCGTCGCCTCGCGCTCCGGCGACTACGTCATGGTTACCGGCAACGTGGCGTCGAGCCGCGAGGGGCTCCTCGTGATCGACGTCGTGGCCAAGCGCGCCAACTTGTACGTGCCGAAGGCGGGCGTCGGCGCCGGCGGCCAGCCGTGGGACCTGACGAGTACCCGCGACTTGGCGAAAGACTTCGGTGCCAGCGCCAAGCCGTAGGCGCGATCCGGCGTGTGACGCTCCGGGTCCGGCCATGAAGGGGTGCCCTGAATCGTGCGCCCGCCGCGTCAAGGCCGGCGAACGCCTCGGCCGCGAGGATGCTCTCGCCCTCTTGAAGGCGGCCGAGCGCGACCCGTGGCCGGTCTTGGCAGCCGCCGACCGGGTCCGCCGGCGCTTCCGCGGGCGCGTCGTCCACCTGTGCAGCATCTCGGCCGTCAAGCTCGGGCGCTGCGGCGAGAACTGCCGCTGGTGCGCCCAGAGCGCCCACTGGGCCACGGCCATTGAGGCGCACAGCCTCCTTTCGACGGAAGAGCTCGTGCGCCAGGCCGAGGCAGCCGCCGCCCGAGGCGCGGAGCGCTTCGGCCTCGTCACGAGCGGGGCCCGGCTGTCGCGGGCGGAGCTTGACGCGGTTCTCGCGAGCGCCGCCGCCATCCGCGAGCGCACGGGCCTCGCGGTCTGCGGCAGTTTCGGCGCTCTGGGGGGCGAGGACGCCCGGCGCCTGGCCCAGGCCGGCATCGGCCGCTACAACCACAACCTCGAGACCTCCGCCCGCCACTTCCCGCACGTCTGCACCACCCACACCTACGAGGACCGCGTGCGCACGGCCCGGGCGGTCCTCGATGCCGGGCTGGAGCTGTGCTGCGGCGGCCTCTTCGGCATGGGCGAAACCGACGAAGACCGCGTCGACCTGGCCCTCGCGGTCCGCGACATCGGGGCCCACGTGGTGCCGCTCAATTTTCTTCACCCGATTCCGGGCACGCCACTGGCCGACGCGCCGCCCCTCGAGCCGCTGAAGATCCTCTCGATCGTGGCCATGTTCCGGATGCTCCTGCCGGACCGGATCATCAAGCTGGCCGGCGGCCGCGAGAAGAACCTGCGGGACCTCCAGGGCCTCATGTTCTTCGCCGGCGCCGATTCGTGCATGGTCGGCGGCTACCTGACCACC
>JAPLML010000630.1 GCA_026387055.1 Planctomycetota bacterium
CACCCGACCTGTCGGTCATCATCGTGGCGTATCGCTGCCGCGACGTTCTCGCGGAGTGCCTGAAGTCGCTCGGACCCGAGCGCGACACCTCATCGCCCGCGCCGACAGAATCGGCCCTGACCGCGGCGGGTCAGGTCGAAGACTCGCCGTGGCGAGAGACCCGCCGCGCACGCTCTGATGTCCGCCTCGCCGTCGAGATTATCGTCGTCGACAACGCCAGCGGCGACGGCACGGCCGAACTGGTCCGCGAGCGGTTCCCGGCGGTGCGCCTCATCGCCAATGAATCCAACCGCGGCTTTGCCGCCGCGAACACCCAGGGGCTGGCGGCGGCTACCGGGCGGCACGTCCTCTTCCTGAATCCCGACACGATCGTTCACCCGGGCGCCCTGGCGGCGATGGTCGCCGCGCTCGACGCCGACGAGACCCTCGGCGCGTGCGGGCCGCAGCTCCTGAACGCGGACGGCTCGATTCAGCCGTCGGCCCGCCGGTTCCCGGATTACGGCGCCCTGCTCCACCAGTACACGCCGCTGAGGCTTCTGCGTTTCCTGCGGGGCGCGTACCGGCGGTACAAGATGGCCGACTTCGATTTCGCGACGGCGGCCGACGTCGACAGCCTCATGGGGGCGGCGCTTGCCGTGCCGCGGCGCGTTCTGGAAGAGGTGGGGACCTTCGACGAGGGGTTCTTCGTGTACCTCGAGGAAGTGGACTTGTGCCGGCGGATCTGGGCGGCGGGCTGCCGCGTGCGCTTTGAGCCGGCCGGCCGCATCACGCACCTCGGCGGCGTCTCCGCCGCAAGCGCCACGGCCAGCCTCTACTTCTGCCGGAGCCTGTTTCGGTATATTCGCAAGTACCACGGGCCGGTCAGCGGCGTGACGCGGGTCTTCCTCCTGCGGCTGGGGATGTTTCTGCGCGAGGGGATGCTGCTCGTCGTGAACCTCCTGGCAGCGGGGGCGCTGGCGCTCGTCGGCCGGAAGGCGCGGGCCCGCCGGCGGATGGCCGGCGCGCGGGCGGCCGCGAGGTTTGTGTTTCGTGATGGTTGGCTGAGTTTCCTGCGGGCATGATGCCCGTGTGGCACGGCCTACATAAACAATGAATGTCGCCAATAACATCAGCGAATCGGCTCTCCAGCTCCGCGACGTCCCGTGCGACTACTGCGGGTCGAGGGAGGCGGACCCCGTGATGCGCGGGCCGGACCGCTTCTGCGGGCTGCCGGGCGAGTTCCACGTCGTGGCGTGCCGGCAGTGCGGACTCCTGCGGACCAACCCGCAGCCGACGGTCGAGACGCTCGGCGCCGCCTACCCCAATGCGTATTCCCCCCACCGCGCGGAGGTGGCGCCGCCGCAGCCGCCGCAGGGGTTGCTGCGCTGGGCCCTGGTCAACTACCGCGGCTATCCCTCGGGAGAACCGGCCTCTTCGGTGGTGCGGTTTTTCGCACGGCCCTGGGCGGCCCTCAAACTTCGCAACCGCAAGTACGTCGGCTACCTCGACTACGCGGGCGACGGACGCCTGCTTGACTTCGGCTGCGGCATCGGCCGGTACGTGGCCCGGATGGCCGCCGCCGGATGGAAGGCCGAGGGGATCGACCTGGTGCCCGAGGCCGTGGCCGCCGGGCGAAAGGCGGGCCTCATCATCCACCAGGACACGCTGCCCGGCGCGTCACTCCCGACAGACTATTACGACCTCGTGACGCTCTGGCACGCGCTCGAGCACGTGCCCAGCCCGAAGGCGACGCTCGAGGCTATCCGCCCGCTCCTCAGGCCCGGAGGGCGGCTGGCGGTGGTCTGTCCCCTGTCCGACAGCCTTGCGGCCCGGTGGTTCGCCGCGGCCTGGTACGGTCTGGACCTGCCGCGGCACCTGACGCACTTCACGCGGGCGACGCTGCGGCGGCACCTGGAAGCGGCGGGCTTTGCCGTGGAACAAACGCAGTGCATCCGCCGGCCGACGTTCGTCAACCGCAGCTACGAGTACCTGGCCCAGGACACGGGGAGCGCCCTGCACCGCTGGCTCGGCCGGAGCCACGCGGCGGCCAGGCTTTTCAGCCACCTCGCCCTGGCGCTTCACCGGACGGACGAGATGCTGTTTATCGCGCGGCAGAAGATGTAGGCCGGGGCAGCGCCACGGCACTTCATTGGCACGCTGACCAAGAATGCCGCGGCGTTGTCGCGGCCTGCACTTGCCCCAGGTAGTGATCCGTCACAATTGAAACTGTCGGCAAGGTAAGCGCGGCGGGTCTCCCGACCCGCCGCGCACCTGCGTTATCTCGCCGCCCGGGGGCAATTGCCCCGCGGTGGGTCAGGAGACCCACCGCGCACGAGGTTAAGTGGCGTTGTAGTATCAGTGCCGGCGCACTACAGGAGGCGAGCAGCCATGGCGGAATCCCCCTGGCAATTCGAGGAGGTCCCCTGCGACTACTGCGGCAGCCGCGACGCGGACCTTCTCGTGACGGGGCGCGACCGCCTCCACGGCCTGCCCGGAGAGGTCCGCGTGGTGGTCTGCCGCCAGTGCGGCCTGGCGAGGACCAGCCCGCGGCCGACGGTCGAGAGCCTTGGCACCGCCTATCCGGAGGACTACGCACCCCACAAGGACAAGGGGGAGCGGGCAGACGCGCCGCGCGGACTCCTCCGTTGGGCGCTCGTGAACCTCCGGGGGTATCCGCTGGATCGGCGAACGCCGGCCGCCTTCCGATGGCTTCTGGCGCCTCTGGGGGCGGCGGCGCTCGCCGGGCGGCACGCCGCCGGCTACCTACCGTATTCGGGCGAGGCCCGACTTCTGGACTTCGGCTGCGGCGCCGGAGGGTACGTGGCGAAGATGGCGGCCGCCGGCTGGAAGGCCGAGGGCCTCGACGCGAGCCCCAATGCCGTCCGCCGCGGCCGCGAGGCCGGCCTCACGCTGCACCAGGGCACACTGCCCGGGGCGGCGCTCGAGCCCGGCTCCTTCGACGTGGTCACGATGTGGCAGGCGCTCGAGCACGTGCCGAGCCCGAAGGCCACGCTGGAGGCGGTCCGCCGGCTGCTGCGGCCCGGCGGGCGCCTGCTCATCGTGTGCCCGCGCCTCGACAGCCTGGAGGCCCGCTGGTTCGGCCCCGCCTAGTTCGCCCTGGAGCTGCCGCGGCATCTCACGCACTTCACGGCGACAACGCTGCGGCGGCACCTGGAGGCGGCGGGGTTTGAAGTCGAGCACCTGCGTTCGGTCCGGCGTCCGGCGATCATCCGCCGCAGTTTCGCCCACCTGGCCGACGAGACGGGCCGGGCGATCCATCGGCGGCTGGCCCGGTCGCGCGTCGTTCCCGGGCTGATGAGTTGGGTCTCGCTCCTGGCGGGCCGCACGGGCCAGATGATGTGCCTGGCCCGACCCCGCCGCGGGAGCGGCTGAACGTGCGGATCCCCCCGCCGCTCCCGCGGCGGGCTCGGATAACCTCAGGCGTGTGCCGCCAGCGGCTCCTCGACCGTCATGCGCACGAGGAACATCGGCACCGCCGCCGTGACGATCTCGGGATCGAAAACCGATCCGCTCCCGCGTACAAGAATATCGATGGCCAGCGATACGTCGCGGGCCTCGCGGTACGGCCGGCGGCTCGTCAGGGCGTCGAACGTGTCGCAGATCGCGATGATCCTGGACCCGACGGGGATCTCGTGCCCCGCCAGGCCCCGCGGGTAGCCGGAACCGTCGAACGCCTCCCCGTGCGACACCGCGATGGCGGTCACGTCTTCCATCCCGTGAATCGGCGAGAGGAACCGCTCGGTGTGGACGGCCTGCCCGCGGATGGGGGCCAACTCCTCGTCCGAGAGCAAGCCCGGCTTGTCCAGGAGCGCCCGCGGCACCGCGACCATCCCGACGTCGTGCAGGAACCCCGCCCACTTGATCTTGAGCGTCTCGTCGGGCGCGAGGCCCACCGCCATCGCCAGCAGCACCGACAGGTTGGCGACGCGGCGGCTGTGGCCGATCTTGTCCGAGGCGTGGGCGTCCGTGACGTTCGCAAAAAGCTCCAGCAGGCCGGTCACTTCGGCCTCGGTGGTGGCGAAGTCATCGGCGGCCACACGCTGGATCGTCGTATCGACCAGGAACTTCACGTCCCCGGGGCTCAGGAGCTGCGCGTAGAAACCGGTCTCGCCCAGGACCTCGATGCCGGCATCGGCGACCGGCGCGGCCACCTGGGGGGCGGTCCGCGTCCGCACCGCGTCGAGGAACGCGATGAGTTCCGGCGACCCCTGCTCCCGCAGCAGGATGTCGCACGTGTCGGCGAACCGCAGGACCTGAGACGCCGTGCCGACCTCGTCGCCCGACTTGCCCTGCGGGTACCCGTGGCCGTTCACCCATTCGTGGTGGTCGAGGATGATCTCGGCGACGCCGCTGAGCTCCGGCACGGTCTCGATCATCTGGGCCCCCGCCAGCGGGTGCGAGCGCGTGAGCGGCCGGTTGGCCTGCTCCTCGAGGTCCCACAGGCGGGAGTAGTCGCGCGGCTCTTCCATCAGGCCGATGTCGTGAACCAGGGCGGCGTAGAAGGTGCTCGCCCGGTCGATGCGATGCAGGCGGGAGGCCATCCGGGCCGCCAGGGCCGCCACCCGGCCGTGGTGCGGCACGTCGCCGGTCGGCGTATAGTCGAGGATCTGGGCCAGGGCGGCCAGCAGATCGCCGCGGCACAGGTGAATCGGCATCTCTGAAACGGGGCCCATGAAACGCGAGGGAACTACCATAATCGCTCCGTGACCGGCGTGCCCCATAGGGGTGGGGGTCGGCTCGGATGTGGGTGCGCTCAAAGCTACTGCTCTTATCGGCCTGGGACGCCGACAGGATGAGAATTTCCTGCCCCGCGCGTGCCACGGCCGGTCTCGCCCGGCCGTGCGGGGGCCCCGTAACCCCTCAGTTTCGGGCGCCTGGCGTCTGAGAACAGCGAGAGGAAGGTACGAGAGACCGGCCGGGGCGGAATTTTCTTTTTTTGCTTGACTGTATGTACCTGGTGTGGGATACATGCTACATGCCCAAGACCAAACGATCCCCCGACCATCAGGCGTTCCTCGAGGAACTGGCCACGCTCTGGCCCCTGGCCAAGGGCTCCGTCACCGAAGTCCGCAAGCCCTGCATCCGCCCCCACTGCCCCGCGTGCAAGGCCGGACGCAAGCAC
>JAPLML010000409.1 GCA_026387055.1 Planctomycetota bacterium
TTGACCGTATCCAAGTCAACGCCCTGCTCTATGGGGAACTCAAGGGTGTGGTGCGACAGGATCGCCAATACCGGTGGACTCTGGCTGGCCCAAGACAAACCTCCGGAGATCATCGCGATGATGGCCTTCCCACTGGCGAGACCACGCTGCTGGGACGTCTGTGCAACTATTACATTGACTGCCTGTACGCCGACGGGATGGGGGACCTCTCCGTTTTCGCGGAATCTGGCCGGAATCCGAGTTACGTCGAGATTGGCGCTGGCCCTGAGCTCACCGATGGGACAGCGGATGCTCAGACCATAATGACCCGAGCCCCAGGGGCCTCGGTCCTATTCGCCACCCAGCGAAAAGACCGTAGCCGTACCACCCTTTACTATGGGTATCCTGTCTTCCTCAAGTGGATTCGATCTCGCCGCAGCAGTTGGGAAGGTGCCAGGATTGAACCCCTCGTGGTATGTCGGCTTGAGGGCACAACACTTGACGGCCGCAGTGCTTGGCGCCTCTCCGACGAATGGCCGCTCATCAATTCCCGCGTGTTGCTGGAGTTTCTTGAGTCGCGCGAAGAACTCAGACTCGTACTCGAGGAATTGGGGCTGGCCGAGGCGGAGGGCGACCCGCTTTCTTTTGGAGATATCGCACTGCGCTTGGCAAGTCTGTTGCCGCAACTCCCCTGGCGTGAGAGGATAGATCCCCAATCCTGCGATGACAAACCGCCGCTTGCCCAGATTACTGAGACGGGCCTGTACAATCGTGGCATAATCTCCATTGGCGGTCGGTCCCAGTATACCGCAGGACTCGAAACCGAATTGAAGAAGCTGGCCCAGTTGCCGGAAGAGGCACGGACGGGCACTGCGCTACAACACGTGCTTGGTAGTCCAATTGGGTGCGACAGTCGACCCGGCCGCCCGCATGACATATTCGAGGCCGTCCCCCTGAACGACGAGCAACGGGACGCCGTGCGCTCGGCAATGACTGCACCATTTACTGTCATTACGGGTCCCCCAGGCACCGGCAAGTCACAGGTCGTGACCGCGATCGTTGTCAACGCCGCACTTGAGGGGCAACGCGTCCTCTTCGCCAGTAAGAACAACAAGGCTGTGGACGTTGTTTGTGAAAGGGCCAACGGCCTGACCAACCGCCCGCTCCTGATCCGCCTCGGGAATGAGGATGAGCAGAAGCAGGCGCTCCTTCACTTTCTGGCAAGGCTGCTTTCTTCCGATGCGAAAGAGGCGGACCAGCGGGAGTTAGCCGAGGCAGACGAACAATACCGCGCTCTGCTCCTTGAACGCGAAGAAAACCAACGGCGCCTAGATGCAGTCATAGCAATCAGGAATAGGGTCGACGAACTTGATGGTGAAATCGAGGATTCAAGGCTTCATTGGGCACCAGAGGTGTTCACGGCCAGCCTTACAAGGCGGGATCAGGTTCCCCTGGACTCAGCAGACCAACTTCGGGCCAGGGCGCTTGAGTGTGTTGGCGTGATCCGCGGATTCCTTGGTGGCATACGATGGCTGCTTTGCCGCAAGCGGCTGGTTCCTCGACTCAACTCGGCCCTGGCTCATTGCACAAGAGATGCCGACCTAGTCGGGTTGAGCTTGCCGCAACCAGCCGACAAGTCGCCTGACCTGCGAGTGTACCTCTCAGCAGCAGAGACCTTGGCTCAGCGCATTCGTACCGCCAACCTTATCTCACACTACGGCTCATTGCTCGTCCAGCTAAGCGAGGCAGAGGCATTGCCCGCGTTGTCATTGATGGATGCCGAAATACGTGACAGGCTTACGGAAGCAGCCTGCATGTATCTCGCAGCATGGAGCCAGTGCCTTCCGTCACGCTTGGACCAAGACAGCCGTCGTGCCCTCAGCCGTTACCGAGCAGCCCTGCAATGTCTCACAGGCGATGGCCTTTCGCGGCAGGAACTGGCCAGGCTGTTCAGGGAAATCGAAGAGACTTTCCATGCGATCAGCAGATTCCTGTCATGTTGGTGCGTTACCAACTTGTCAGCAAGGGGACGCATCCCCTACGTGGCCGGCTTCTTTGATCTGGTGGTTATAGACGAGGCCAGTCAGTGTGATATCGCATCGGCTCTTCCACTCCTTTTCCGCGCAAAGCGCGCCGTCATTATAGGCGATCCCAACCAGCTTCAACACATAGCCTCCATCTCCAAGCACCAGGATGCTGAACTACGCAGGAAACACGGGCTTCTGAGCTTCAGCACCCTTGACTTCGGTTATAAGGAGAACTCACTCTTCGCGATGTCCTTGGGGTTCGTTGGCAAAGAAAGCGTAGTGAGGTTGTTGGACCACCATCGATCTCATGCAGACATAGTGTCCTTTTCTAACTCACACTTCTACGAGGGCACACTTCGGATTGCGACCGACTACAGAAGGCTCAAGCGGGACAATGGTAGTTGGGGCATCAGGTGGGTAGATGTAACAGGCCGAGTAGCCAAGCCGGGCGGCCACGGAGCCCTTAACGAGCATGAAGCTAAGAGAGTCGTTGCTGAGGTCGTCTCCTTGATACGAGAAAGAAGGTACACAGGAACCGTCGGGGTAACCACGCCCTTCCGGCATCAGGCCAACCACATCCGGGACGGTCTCTTCAGGGAACTCAGTGCTGCGGAAATCGCCAATGCCGAGTTGCTTGTTGACGTTGTGCACAAGTTTCAGGGGGACGAGCGCGATTGCATGTTCTTCTCGCCAGTGGTGTCCCAGGCCACGCCCGACACGGCTCTGGGTTTCCTTCGCTCCACGGGGAACTTGTTCAACGTGGCTGTAACCCGGGCGCGAGCCGTCCTCTTCGTCGTAGGCGATATGGATGCGTGCGGGCACTCAGGCGTTGAGTATCTGGAGGGTTTTGTCAAACACTGCCGCACCTCAGAGGTGGCGAAGCCCTCGGAGCAACGGGGCGGCGAATTTGAGTCGCCATGGGAGAAGGTGCTTTACGACGCGTTGGTGCAGAGTGGCATGAAGCCAATGCCCCAATATGTCTTCAACCAGTACCGCCTTGACCTGGCTATCAAGAAAGAGGACATATGGCTGGACGTCGAGGTAGACGGTGAGCGATACCACCGTGCTTGGACCGGAGACATCACACGCGCCGACGTGATCCGAAACCAGCGCCTGGCTGAACAAGGTTGGCGCGTCATCCGCTTCTGGGTCTACGAAGTTCGTGACGACCTTGAGGGCTGCGTGCGTCGCGTAAGAGATGCACTTCAATGCAAGACGGGTAACAAGTTGGCCTAGATAGAGTTCCGTGGACGCAATACTCAACAGCACAACCCTGCACAACGTGCTGCTACCGGGCGCAGGAACAGGCGGCAAGACCTGCCCGACCCGTTGACTTCAGCCCCGGACGGGGCGAAAGATGGTAGCCCACGGTGTAAGCCGTGGGTCCGCGGACCGGCGGATGCGTTTTCCTTTTTCCTCTTGTCAGCCCCGCCAGGGGCGTAAGAATCCCCGCGAGGAGCGCTTCTTTCGCCCCTGCCGGGGCGGATGTGCTAAAACACGAACGCTCCCACGGGTTGCGCACCGCCCGCTGTGCAGCGGCCGGTGCTTCACCCGTGGCTACACCCCGCCGCCCCGTTGGGGCGGGTCCGTCAATTCACGAACGCTCCCACGGGTTGCGCACCGCCCGCTGTGCAGCGGCCGGAGCTTCACCCGTGGCTACACCCCGCCGCCCCGTTGGGGCGGGTCCGTCAACTCACGACCGTTTCCACGGGTTCCGCGTCGGGCGGCTGTGCCGCCCCGTCGCTTCACCCGTGGCTACAATCCTCCGCCCCGTGGGGGCGGGTCCGTCAATTCACGACCGCTCCCACGGGTTGCGCCCCGCCCGCGGGGCCGCGGCCGGAGCGTCACCCGGGGCGACACGCCGCCGCCCCGGTGGGGCGGGGCCGGCCCCTCCC
>JAPLML010000622.1 GCA_026387055.1 Planctomycetota bacterium
TCGTCATCAGTCTGCCGAAGATGAAGACGCACGTTGCCACGCTCGTCACCGGCGGCGTCGAAGATCCCTGCCGCGCGCGCGGCCTGCTCGTTCGAGCCGTAGGCCCGCATGCCGGAGTTGTCGCCGACGAGGATGCGGCCGGCGCGGCGGCGCCGGAGCGCGGCCACCGTCGCGCGGACGAGGCTGGGGTGCGTGTTGACGTGGCGCTCGGGCGCCATCGCGCCGAGGATGTTGGGCTTGACGAGAACCGTGCGGCCTTCGACCGGCGGACCGTGCTCCTCGAACGCCCGCTCCACCGTCTCCTCGACGTGCTCGTTATCGGCCGGGTAGATGCTGACGCGCGGGGCGCTCACGCTCACCTCACGACGAAGTAGCCGTGGCCGACCATGTCGAACACTTTTTCCTCGACGATCGCGAGGCCCGCGGCGGCGATCATCGCCCGCCACCGCTCGGCCGTTGTGATCACCTGGTTCGTCAGGTCGTGGTACAGGTGGTGCTCAAGGAAGGCGGTGGGCGAGCGGCGGAGCTTCTCGTGCGGCTGCTTGCAGAACTCGCCCACGTACAGCAGCGCGCGGGGGAACCAGCCCCGCAACTGCCGCAGCAGCCCGATGATCTTCTCCTCGCCCTCCGAGAGGTACTCGTGATACGTGTCGACGGCGGTGACGGCGTCGACCTCGGGGTGCTCCCGGGCGATGGCCGCGAGGTCGAACATGTCGGCCTCGTGGACCTCGAGGCGGCCGCGATGGGGACACGCGGCGAGGACTTCGCGGGCGTAGACCACGGTCGGCGCATCCACGTCGACGCCGATGCAGCGGACCGACGGCACGGCCTCGGCGAGGAACAGGAGGAACGCCAGGTCGCCGCACCCCAGGTCGAGCACCACGCGCCCGCCGTGGCGGCGGACCATGTCGGCCAGCACGGGGTACGGGAGCGTGCGGCAGAGCTGCCCGCTGCCGCGGCCGACGTACTTGCCCCGGCGCTCGACGTCGCGCCCGTAGCGGGCCTGGCCCGTGAGCAGGTCGCGGAGCTTCGCAAAGATCGGCTCATACGCATACGTAAGCTCGAAGAAGCCGCGCGGCTCCGCCATGAGCCGCAGGAGCTTCAGCAGCGGCCGCACCTGCCCGCCCTCGACGCGCACGAGGCCCACGCCGTCGAGGTAAGTGAGGATGCTCTCCAGGACGCGGCGGTCCAGCCGCCCGCCGGCCCGAAGGGCGTCAACCGCCGCGCCGCCGGGGGCGAGGATGCGATCCAGCGCTCCCGTTTCCAAGAGCGCCCACAGGCACGAGCAGACGGCGTAGCCGCGGACATGCGGCAGGGCCTCGTCGAACCGCCTCTTGACGCGGACGGCCTTCGCGAGACCCAGGAGGCGGATGATCTCGAGCGCCTGGTTCATGTGCGTGTCCCCCTGCGTGTTCGGCGCTGCGCGGCGGCGCGGGCGGCGGGTTCGTCGCACAGCACCGCCTGGTTGTAGCTGGCGCGGACGGCCCGGCCGGGCCGGACCGTGAGGAACCGCTCCTCGTCCCAGTTGCCGTCGAGGCCCGCCTGGAGAAGCGCGAGGTCGCCCTTGACCGCCGCGAACCGCCAACCCTTCTCCCGGCAGATCTCGCGCACGCGCCTGCGCAGGTGCAGATGGCGGTCGAAGTCTAACTCGATCAGCGTGCCGTGCGAGTAGTTCGTCTCCCACCCGGTCATGAACTCGACGAGGTACTTCGCATTCTCCTCGCCGTACTTGGCGATGAGTTCGGCGTAGTCGCCGCGCCGGTAGGTCGGCCCCAGGCCGCTGTTCTGGCGCGGCTCGATCCGCTCGCCTTCCTTCTGCCGGCACTCCAGCCACCCGCTCGAGAACCAGTACGTCCCGGGCCGCTCGGCAAAGAGCCTGGCGTACCGTTCCTTCGAGCCCAGGAGGAGCGTGATGCAGTCGTGCGCCCGCGGCACAATCATCGGAATCCGCCCGGCGCGAACGCCCGCGAGGCTGTTGTTGCAGAGGCCGTAACCCAGGAGCAGCGCATCGTAGCGGTCCGGCCCGGCGGCGCCGATCATCTCCTGGAGCCGGCCGCGGCACAGGTCGCTGTTATCGTGGAGGCCCTGCGGCATCAGGGCGATGTCGACGGCGTGCCGGGCCCGCGCCGCGCACCAGTACAATTCGCGGGCGACGACTTCGCAGGCGACGACTTTCAGACGCATCATAGCGGAAGTCCCCGTAGTGCGCCAACGCCGATCCACGGTGTGCCACGGCCGGCTTGTCCGGCCGTGCCGCCACGCCGGGAACGCGGCCGGACAAGCCGGCGTACGTGTTTAGCGTGAGTGGCACGGTCACGCGCCGTTGCGTGGCCGTGCTTGCCCCCCACGTGACCATGCACGGTCACGCAACGGCGCGTGGCCGTGCCACCCGGCAATCTGGTATGACGCCAAACACGGACAAGCCGGCCGTGGCACACGCACGGGCGCGATCGACCGGACATCCTCGTCGCCGTACCGGCGACGGCTAGACGCCTTGTTCCGGCGGGGCGTAGGTCGCCAGCACGGTGAACCGCCGCTCGAAGTCCACCTCGTTCACGAGGAACTTGTGCTTGTACTGTTCCACGCGGCCGCTGCGGGCCGCGATCTCCCGCTGATCGAACGCCTGCCACGTCCCTGCCGGAACCGTCTTGACGCGAACGCCCCGGAGCCGCTCGCTCCGGCGCTTGGCCTGGTACTCCATGTTAAGCTCTCGCAGGGCCAAATCAACCGCCGAAGCGAATTCGCCCCCCCGCGCCGCCGGCGCCTCGTCCTCCTCCACCAGCAGGCTGTAGTACGGCACCGCCTCCCACGTCGGCGCGAGGCAGTAGTTGCGGACCTCCAGGCCCAGGCGGGTCACGCACGCGTTCACGGCCGTGACGACCTGGAACTCGGTCAGCTTCTCGCCGGTCAGATTCGCGATGTGCTGGCCCTTGTTGAGGAACTCGATGACCGGCGCCTGGCCCAGGCGGCCGACCACCTGGACGAGGTCGCCGATGTCGTAGCGAAACAGGCCGCCGGGCGTGGTCAGAATGAGGAAGTACCGCCGGCCGACGTCGACCTCGTGGGCCAGCAGCGCCGTCGGCTGCGTGCTCCGGATTTCCTCTTCCGGCACGAACTCGTAGAACGTGCCCGTCACTTCCAGGGCGCCGGCGCTGCCGTGGGTCTGGAGGGGGATGGAGAACCGCCCCTCGGAGGCGATGAGGCCGATGTCGCGGACGGGCGCATCGCCCCAGTACACCGGCATCTCGCGCAGGTACAGGCTGAGCGTGCCGCCCTTCCACGTGCCGATGAGCGGCAGTTGCCAGGCGTCCTTCGGATACAGGCGGCCGGAGACGCGGACGGCCGCTTCGAGTTCGCGGGCGCGCTCGGGCATGGGCCGCAGGCGCTCGGCGATGCGGCGGCGGGGCCCGGCGTCGAGGGCGAGGTCCGGCGAGAGCGTCCCGTCGGTGAGGTCCTTGAGGAGTTCCTCCTTCCGCCGGTCCATCGCCTTGGCGAGGCCCAGAAGCGTGCTCGGGTTGGCCGTGATCGGCATGACGCGCCTGTTCATGAGGCCCAGCCGGCACGCGAGGTAATACTTCGTGGCGGTGTCGCCGGCGTAGGCGGCCTCCGGCGGCATGACATAGGCGCGGCGGACCAGGCCGCGCTGGGCGGCCACCGTAAAGCCCGACATCGCCCCGGCCGGAATGCCCGACGGCGTGAGGCGTTCGTCCATGGGGCTGACGATCTGGAGGATCTTCGCCCCGAAGGCATCCATGTGGTCGTCGAGCGCGTGGCTGCCCCAGACGTGCCAGCCCTCGCGGTAGCTCTTCAGGGTGGCGTCGGTGACGGGGACGTGCTTGGGCGTGCCCGTCGTGCCGCTCGTCATGGCAAACATATGGAGGCGCGTGCCGCGTGGAAAGAGCGCCTCGGTCTCGCCGCCCATGACGCGCTCGATGTACGGCTGGGCCTGCTCGTAGCCGGCGATGGGCAGGGCGCGGCGGAGGTCCTCGACGGTGCGGGCGCCGGCCAGGCCGTACCGGCGGCCGAAGGCGGTCTCGGCGGCCCCCGCCAGCAGCCGCTCCAGCAGCCGCGCCTGCACCTGGGTCGACCGCTTGACGGCCCACATCCAGGAGAGCACGTGGAGGTTGGCCTCGACGCGCACAGGCGTCCAGAACAGCCGGCGGCATCGGATCCGGAGGGGGGTTTTCATGGCAGGCCGCCGGCGGCGGGCGGCTCGGCGGGAAGGTGCCGGTCGAAAAAGCCCGTAATCTTATGGGCATACGTCTTCGGATCCGTCGCCACGGCCTGGTTGTGCTTGGCGTCGGCGCAGATCCAGAGCTCCTTGGGTCCGGCCTTCAGGTCGTAGAGCACCTGGGTCCATTCGGGCCGCACGTAGGCGTCGCGGCCGCCCTGGATGAAGAGGATGGGCACGGCCTCCAGTCTCCCGAGGGCCCGCCGCGTGCTCGGGAACCGGCACCGGCACTTCAGCTCCACGTAGAACAGAAGCAGAACCCGGAAGAAGCGGTAGACCGCCATCGTGCGGGTGGCGCGGGCCACGTCGACCCGCGCGAAGACCTGGACCCACCGCTTCATCAGCTCGTCGATGCTGTGGTCGGTCGAGAAGACGCCGTCGACAACGAGGCACCGGATGGCCGGGTTCAGGGCGGCCCGGCGGCCGGTCGATGAACATGCCGCGCAGACTCCGGCCCTCGAGGTTCGGAAACGTCACGATCTCGCCCTCGGGCAGCGTGAAGTCCTGGAGGTTCGACGTCACAGGCAGCGGCGTGTCGAGAAACAGGTTGACGGCCAGCCGCAGGTACTTCGCGAGCATCGCGAGGACCAGGATCGCCACCAGGACGATCGCCGCGACGATGAGGACGGCGAGCCAGTGGTCGCCGAGGCCGTCGGTGGTGCTCCCAGGCGCGTCGGCCGCCAACAGCATCGTTGCCTGGAAAGCAGGAACCAAGAGAGGCGCCCTCCGCACAATGGGACCTGCTCGGCGGTGAGCCGTGTCACGACACGAAGCGGCGGACCACCAGCGAATCGTTCTGCCCGCCGAATCCAAACGAGTTCGACAGGCAGATCTCGACCTTGGCCTTCCGGGAGACGTTCGGCACGTAGTCCAGGTCGCACTCGGGGTCGGGATTTTCGAGATTCAGGGTCGGCGGCAGGACCTGGTCGCGGATCGCCAGGACGCAGGTCATCAGCTCGGTGGCGCCGGCGGCCGCGATCAGGTGGCCGAGGGAGCTCTTGACGCTCGACATGGGGACCTTCCGCGCGTAGTCGCCGAAGACGAGCTTGACCGCGAGCGTCTCGACCTTGTCGTTCTCCTGCGTCCCCGTACCGTGCGCGCTGATGTAGTCGATGTCCTCCGGCCACAGGCCCGCATCGGCCAGGGCCATGCGCATGGCGGCCGCCGGGCCGCGCCCCTCGGGATGGATGTCGGTCATGCGGTAGGCGTCGGCGCTGGTGCCGAAGCCGGTGACCTCAGCCCAGATCTTCGCGCCGCGGGCCCGCGCGTGCTCGAGCTCCTCCAGGATCATGATCGTGGAGCCTTCGCCCAGGACGAACCCCGCGCGGTCGCGGTCGAACGGCCGGCTGGCCCGCCACGGCTCGACCTTGTGCTCGGTGGAGATGGCCGTCAGGAGGTTGAAGCCCGTGACGCCCAGCGGGTGGATCATCGAGTGCGTGCCGACGGCCAGCATCACCTCCGCCCGCCCGGTGCGGATGAGGTCGGTGGCCTCGCCGATAGCCTGGGTGCTGGCGGCGCAGGCGGTCAGGCACGAGAACGTCGGCCCGCAGACGCCGTACTCGGCGGCCAG
>JAPLML010000731.1 GCA_026387055.1 Planctomycetota bacterium
GCCGTCGGGGCAGATCACCAGCAGCACCCGAAGCCCTGTCTTACTGTTGCGGGAAATGCTCGCCATGGATCACCGTCCTTTCTTTGCCCGGGGCTTGCGGCCCGGCCGACCCAGCGGCGGGACGTTCACCGGCCCGCGCGCCACCACGTCCAGGCCCAGCACTTCGGCCAGGGCGTCAAGCGCCTGCAAGGACAGGCCGAGACGCCCCGCCATGCCAAGCCGCTTGCCTTGGCCGCGGCCTTCAGGTCGTCGGCCGTCATCGGGCCGGCGGCCAGGGCCTCTCTGAGCCAGTCAGCCGCCACGTCGCGGGCGCCACGGTCTTCCGGGTCCGCAGCGGCAGCCGCCAAGGCAGCGTTGGCCGTCAGCGTCACCGACCCGGATTCCCACGCCACGCGCCCCACGGGGCCGATGCCGTCGAGCGTCACGGATTCCAGGGCATACGCTAGGCCGCTGGGTTCCTCGGCCAGGTTCATCTTGGCGGGCAGGAACAGCCGACGGTGCGGGTTGTCGGCGTCGGCGATCGCCAGCCAGGCCGCCCGTGCGGCCGCGATAAAGCCGAGAGAACCCATGGCGCGATAAAGCGCTCGGCCGGCAATGCCCTTCGACATATGCGTAACAGTCAGAACCGCCACGTCATGCCGCGCCGCCAGGTCCGCCAGTGGGGCCAGCAGCCCGCGGATCTCCGCGTTCTTGTGCGAGTCGGTCCCGCCGAGAAAGGCCGACACCGGGTCAAGGATCACGAGTCGGGTATCTGGCGTCTGGCGGATTGCCGCCTCAAGGGCGGGCAGGTCACAGACCAGGTTGAAGTAGCCTCTGCCGCCGCGGGCATATTCCACGCCTTGAAGCGCCACGATCCGCCGCACGTCCGCCCCGGCCGCATCAAGTCTGGGCCGGATGGTGTCGGCCACGTCATCTTCGGCACTCAAGAGTATGACAGCGCCGGGGGACAATCGCTCGCCCGCCGTATCGGGCCAAGGCATACCGCGCGAAACACGGGCCGCAATGTCCAGCGTCACGAAAGTCTTGCCAAGGCCGGGGTCGCCGAAAAGCAAACTGACCTTGCCCAGCGGAATCCGGGCGGGCCAGAGCCAGCGCAGGATTTCGGGTTGCACGTCGGCCAGGCAAGTAAGGACGGGCCGGGATTCCTCGGCCTCGGGCGCTTCGTCGGCCGGGGCCTCGGTCGTTGGCGTCCAGGGCGGTGCTTGCTCGGCCATCGCCACCAGCGCGGCGGCCAGTTCCTCGGCCGTCTGGCCGTCGTGGGCCTTGAACCGCCAACTCCGTAGCGGCGTCATCCGTACCCCCTGGACTGCGTTTGCAAAAGGCCATTTCTGTCGTATAATCCCTTTGTGGTTTTGAAGGCTTGCCGCTGATCACGGAGGGACTGGTCGGTGTACAGTCCCGGCAGCGGAGCGGTTGCACCCGCAGGGGCGGCAATGAACGCGCGGCACGAAAAGTCCCGGGTCTGCCCCGTCTTGGAGCCGCTCGAGGCGAGGCTGTTTCTCGACGCCGGCCCGCTCATCACCGAGTTCCTGGCGTCCAACGGCACGCCCTGGTACCCGACGAATCCCGCCTCCAACTGGGACTGGATCGAGGTCTACAACCCCACCACGGAGGCCATCAACCTTGAAGGCTGGCACCTGACGGACGACCGCGGCAATCTGGACAAGTGGACGTTCCCGGCGGGCGTGGTCCTGGAGCCGGACGCCTATAAAGTGGTCTTTGCGTCGGGTCTGGCGAACGGCGACCCCGCCCACCCCGCCGACCTGCACGCCAACTTCAAACTCGGCGCCGGCGACCCGGAGTACCTTGCCCTCGTCAAGCCGCGCGGCTGGCAGGAGGACGTCGTCCACGATTATTACCCCACGTACCCGGTGCAGTTGGAGGGCATCTCGTACGGCCTTCCGCCCGGGATCGGGGTGGTGACGGAACTGGTTGCTTCGGCCGCGGCAGCCACGTACCACGTGCCGGCCGCGGGCGAGGACGTGAAGGCCTGGACCGAGCCGGCATTCGACGACAGCGCCTGGGCCGGGTCCACGGCCCTGGACCCGGTCGGCATAGCCATCACCGAGATTTGCACCGGCGCCACGCGGTTCGTCGAGATCCAGAACGTGGCGGACCATACGGTGGACACGGCGGGCTGGTCGGTCCTCGTGAACGATGCATCGTCCGGCAACATCAACGCTGTGAGCGCGGTGGCGTGGACGCTGCCCGCCTCGGTGTCCGCCGCCGCGGTGCTCTACCGGACGGACAACGCCGCGGACAACTACTGGGGCAGCGCCATCCACTGGAACGCCGAGGGCCCCGGCTGGGCGATGATCCTGGACGGCGGCGGCCTCGTCAGGGACTACGTGGCGTGGGGCTACACGGCGGCTCAGATCGCCTCGCTCAGCATCACCTACGGCGGCTTTGCGAACATCACGGTGGGCGACCAGTGGGCCGGCGACGGCGCGCCGGTGGGCACCACCGCGCCGGGCGGCGGGGGCATCCCCGCGTTCGTCGCCTTCAACGACCACGTGGCCGGCACAGGCACGCATGTCAACACGACCACGTATGCGGCCAACGGCACCGCCTCGGGGCTCCTGAAGAACATCGACACCGGGGCCGGCACGGGCGTCACGCTGACGACGTCGCAGCACAGCGTGGCCTACTACGGCGACGGGGCCGCGCCGGCCTCCGGCACGGACGCCTACAACATTTTCAACGGCTTCGTGGACTTCCCGGGCGCCAGCATCCAGGTCAGCGGGTCCGCCGATTACACCCTCGCCTTCACGGGCCTCGACACCGGCGATGCCTTCACCTATGACTTTGCCGGCACCACCCTCCGGGGCAACAGCAGTTATGCCGACCGTTGGACGCTGGTGACGCTCCAGGGGGCCAACGCCGAAACGCCCGCCCACAGCACGGGCAATGGCGTGGTCGTTATCAGCCCGACCCAGGTGGCCATCTGGACGGGATACAACAGCGGGCCGGGCCAGGGATTCGTCGCGGCCTGGACGGGCATCGACCCGGGCTCGGACGGCGCGTTCTCGGTCGTTTCGACGCAGTACACCGGCGCCACGCCTGGCGTCGGCGGGGGAACCGCGAACGGGAGCAAGGGCTATGCCCTGACCGGCATGCGCCTCAGGGCGATTCCGACTGCCGCGCCGCTTTCCTGGCTCCAGCGGACGGGCAACCACGACAGCAACCGGGCCGACGACTTCGGCCGGGTTCGCGCCTCGAGCAAGGGTGCGGCCAATCCGGGTCTGGTGCTGCCGTTTGCCAGCACCGTGGCGGCGGCCACGGGCCTCGGGTTCAGCAACCAGCAGCCGGCCTATGCCGCGAACATCCGCACCGACGTCGGCGGCGCGATGAAGGGCGTCAACGCCTCGCTGTGGACGCGGATCGAGTTTGAGGCGGGCGACCCGGCGACGTTCGACGGCCTGACGCTGCGGATGAAGTACGACGACGGGTTCGTGGCCTACCTGAACGGCGTGGAGATGGCCCGGCGCTACGCCCCCGACACGCTCGAGTGGAACTCCACCGCCACGGCCATGCAGCCGGACGCCCTGGCGGTGGTCTTTGAGGACATCGATGTCAGCGATTACCTCGTATCGCTCCAGGCCGGCACGAACGTCCTGGCGATTCACGGCCTGAACGTGGCGGTCGCCGATGCCGATTTCCTGGTCCTGCCGGAACTGGTCGGGATCCGGGCGTTCGGCGACCCGCAATACATGACCACGCCCACGCCCGGGGCGGACAACCTCGTGGGCGCCCTGGGGATTGTGGCGGACACGACGTTCAGCGTCGATCGCGGCCTCTACGACACGCCGTTCGACGTGGCGATTACCACCGACACGGCCGGCGCCACGGTCTATTACACCACCGACGGGACCAAGCCCGGCCCGACCGCCCCGACCGCGCACCCGTACACGGGGCCCATCCACATCAGCAAGACGACGGCCCTCCGGGCCATGGCCCACAAGCCCGGCTACCTCGCCACCAACATCGACACGCACACCTACCTCTTCGTCAACGACGTGGTCAGCCAGACCTACCAGTGGACGCTGAACGCGGGATTCCCGGCCAGTTGGGGCGGCACGGCGGCGGACTACGGCCTGGACCCCGACGTCATCGGCACGTTCGACGCCAACGGGAACCCCCTGGGCGGCGACCTCTACGGCGGCCTCTACGCCGCCACCATTCGCAACGACCTGAAGTCGCTCCCCACGCTCTCCATCGTGATGAACACCAGCGACATGTTCGGCGCGAGCGGGATCTACTCCAATCCGGATCAGCAGGGGGTGGCCTGGGAACGCGCAACCTCCGCCGAACTCATCTACCCGGACGGCACCAAGGGATTCCAGGTCGACTGTGGCATCCGCATCCAGGGCGGATGGTTCCGGGGGACCGGCGTCAAGAAACACTCCCTGCGGCTGCTGTTCAAGGACGTCTATGGCGCGGCCAAGTTGAAGTACGCGTGGTTCGGCCAGGACGCCGCCACCCAGTTCGACACCATCACCCTGCGGGCCGGGGCCAACGACGGCTACGCGTGGAGCGATGCGCGATACACCGAGCAGTACACCCGCGACCAGTTCGGCCGCAGCCTCCAGGAGGCCACCGGCAACGTGGCGCCGCACGGGACGTTCGTGCACCTTTACATCAACGGGGTCTACTGGGGCCTCTACAACCCCGTCGAGCGGCCGGACGACGCCTTCTCGGCCAGTTACTACGGCGGCGAGAAGGAAAACTGGGACGCCATCCACGACGGCGAGGCCATCGCCGGCAACCTCACCGCCTGGAACCAGATGACTACCCTGGCCAGTCAGGCGGCCACGTCCCAGGCGGCCTACCTGCAACTCCAGGGGAAGAATCCCGACGGCACCCGCAACCCCGCGTACCCCGTCCTGTTGGACGTCGCGAACTACATCGATTACCTGATCGTCAACGTCTGGGGAGGCAACTGGGACTGGCCCTGGAAGAACTGGTATGCCGCGCGGGACCGGTCGGCCGACAGCACCGGCTTCAAGTTCTACTGCTGGGACTACGAAAACACGATAGGCAATAACCTCGGCCGCTCGCCGCTCAACATGAATACCCTTAACAACAGTTTCAGCGGCGCGGGTGTCCTGCATCAGTCCCTGAAACAGAACGCGGAGTACCGGATGCTCTTCGCCGACCGCGTCCAGCGGTATTTCTTCAACGGCGGCGTCCTGACGCCGGCGTCGCTGATCCCCCGCTACACCGCCCTGGCCGCCCAGGTCGAATGGGCCATGGTCGCCGAGTCGGCCCGCTGGGGCGACTTGTACTATCACCCGCCGCTGACCCAGGCCGACTGGTACGATGCCGACCGGTCGCACGCCGGACGCGATTGGATCCTCTACACGTACCTCCCGCAGCGCTCCGGCATTGTCCTGGGGCAACTCGTTGCCGCCAGCCTGTACACAACGCTCACCGCCCCGACCTTCAACCAGCGCGGCGGCGAGATCGCCTCGGGCTTCAGCCTGACCCTGGGCGCCCCGGCCGGAACGATCTGGTACACCCTCGACGGCACGGACCCCCGCCTCGCGGGCGGCGCCCGCTTGCCCGGCGCCGTCCAGTACGTCCCCGCAGCGCCCATCACGCTGACGAAGAACACCATCGTCAAGGCCCGTGTCCAGGACGCCGGCGGCGCGTGGAGCGCCCTGGAAGAGGCCACCTTCGTGCTCACCACGCTGCCGGACCTGGTGGTGACCGAGATCATGTACAACCCGGCCCCGCCGACGGCGGCGGAGATTGCGGCGGGATTCACGGATGCCAACGCCTTCGAGTTCATCGAGTTGCAGAACGTCGGCGCCCAGGCGATCAACCTGGCGGGCGTCCGCATGGCCAACGGCGTGGACTTCGCCTTCCCGTCGTTCGACCTCGCACCGGGGGCCTACGTCCTGGTGGTCAACGATGCCCGCGCGTTTGCGCTGCGCTACCCGTCGGTGCCGGCCGGCCGGGTGGCGGGCGAGTTCGGCCACTCCACCCTCCTCGACAACGCCGGCGAACGCGTCGGCGTGGGGACCCTCTTTAACC
>JAPLML010000319.1 GCA_026387055.1 Planctomycetota bacterium
GTCGAGGCTGTAGCGGATCACCGTGTCCTGGGGAGCAGGCACCCTCACCCCACCCCTCTCCCCGAGGGAGAGGGAGGAAAGCTCGATGGTCACCTTGCCGGTGAACGCCCCGCCCGTGGGCTTCGCCGCGATGGCGACGGGAATGACGGTCGTGGCGGACTCGATGGCGATGTCATCAATCCAGGCCTCGAAGGGGCCGCCGCCCGCGCGGCTGTCGTAGGCGACGAGCACGGCGGCGATGACCTTGCCCGCAAGTGCCTGGCCGAGGGGGATCGTCACCCGGGTCCACTTGCCCACCTCGCCCTTCGGGTTCCCCGGGTGCGTGCCTCGGCCGTCGGCAGTCCTGGCCCCGGAATCGCGCAGGACCGAGCCGTCGCTGAAAAGGAGGTCGAGTCCGACGCAGCGGCCGCGAGCGTTCGTCGGGCGAATCCAGTAGCTCAGGACGGAATCGCCCGCAACGCCAATCTTGTCGCCGAAGAGCGTGAAGTAGACGTGGGAATAGGCCGGGTCGTCGGCGACGCCGGCGACGCGGAGCGCGCGCTTGCCCGTGTGGGCGTCGGTGTCGGCGACGCCGCATTCGGGCTTGCTCACGCTCTTGGTGCCGCCGCCCTGCGGGGCGAGGGTGTTGGCGAGGGGCTGCGGCTCGCCTGCCTCGAAGCCGGTCTTGAACGTGAAGCGGTCAGCGGCGGGGGGAATGGCGAGAGAGTTGCAGCGGGCATAGATGACATCCCGCTTACCCTCCCGCGGGTATTGGAACCCGCGGGAGGGAGGCTCGATCTTGAGTTCGTTGGGCGCTAGGTTGGCGATGAGGCGGGCGCTCTCGACGCCCGGCTCGACGCGGATGTGCACGGGGAGGTCGCGCGTCCAGTGGGCGTTCTCGATGGTGACGCGGCCGCCCTTGAGGAGGAACGGGCCGCAGAGGGTGTTGACGCCCTGGATCAGCACGTCGCCGGTGCCGCCGACGATGCCGCTGGTGCGTCCGCCCCAGATCTGGGTGTTGAGGAAGCTCGCCTTGCCCTTGAACGAGTCGGCGACGATGATCGCCCCCTGCTCGCGGGCGCCGAGCGGCACGAGCTGGGCGTTGATGAACGTGATGCCCTTGTCGCCCGATGCCTCGATGACGGCGCCGCGGCTGCTCGCGTCGCTGCCGTGGTTGATCACCGTTGCGTTCGTCCCGCCGCCATCGTCTCGGAAGGCAATGCCGTCGTAGGAGGCGAAGAGGAACGTGCCGCGCACGTGCTCATTCTCGCAGCGGCCGAAGACGATGCCTTCCAGGTTCGCCTGCTGGTAGTCAATGACCTTTCGGATATTGCTGCCCTCGGTGTAAGGGCTCTGGAGGCTGGGATGCACGCGGACCGAGTAGTGGGGGTTGAACTGCACGTCCTCGACCCATCCGTCGCCCTTGCACTTGGAGACGAAGAGGCCGCGCTTGAACACGGCGCCCGCGAGGTAGCGGATGACGTGTCCGTCGCTGGGATGCGTCCAGAAGTCGGCGCCCTGGTAGGCATTGCCGAGCGTCACGTCCACGAGCCAGCAGCCCGGCCCCAGGCTCTGAATCGTCCAGGGATAGGGCTGGATGTTTCGCAAGTCTTGCTCGGGGTACCAGATTGTGAGACCGCGCAGGCCCGACTTCGCTTCGAGGCGGATGAACGGCGTGCCGTCGCTCTTGCCCTTGCCGCTCGTGGTCATCAGCACCGACCCGCCGGAGACCGTGTGATGCGGCACATCGAAGCTGCCGCGAAGCTCGACGCCCGACGGCACCACGATCTCCCCCGCGAAGCGATAGTTCCCCGCGGGCACGTACACCGTCCCCCCGCCCGCCTTGCGTGCCGCCTCCAGCGCCCTCCCAAACGCCGCCGTGTTGTCCCGCTCTCCCGCCCCCGCCCCGAAGTCAGTCGCGACGAAGAAGGCGCGGTTCACGGGTCTCGACGCAGGTGCCGGTTGCGGGAACTCCATGGCCGGCAGAGCGAACTTCAGCGATTCTGCGATCACCATGTCCCCTCTGCCCGCTCTATCCACATACGGACGACCCCCGCCCATGTGGCCAACGAGCATCGCACGGCGCATGCCTTCTCCCCACCACACCAGCACGCCCCTGTTCCAGAACCAGGGGTTCAGCAGCGAGAGTTCGCCCTTCCGCGCATCCACGGCGAGAGGCCCCCTTTCCCCCGGATAGTGGAAGCATCCCTGGAATGTCAGTGTGCCCTGCCCCTCCAGGCGCACGGTTCCCACGAGCCTGGCCTTGTTGATCTGCACGGTCGAGGCAATAGAGGCCGGCGCGGCGATGGCGTGGTCCTCGCCGGTGAACTCGCCGGCGGCCACTGAGAGGCCGACCTCATTGAGCCCTTCGAGTCGCAGGGCGGTGCCACCGTGGAAGGCGGACCAGCCCCGCACTGTTCCCAGAACTCCGGGCGGAAGAACACACCGCTGAGTCGCCCTATGTCGGTCGTCGTATCCATCCAGATGCCGGCCTTGAGGGGGGGACCGTATGCGTTGCGGATGGTGTGAAGCTCGTTCCACTCGGGGCCGATCTTGATGGCCTGGTACGGGTTTACGAGAATGATGCCGTCAATGGTGATGTTGTCGCCCGTGGCTTTCTCCGAGGTGCGGATGGTCCAGGGGTAAGGGACGATCTTCATCGGGTCCTGGTCGGGGTACCAGAGGGCGAGGTTCGTGAGGCCGGTGCCGCGCTCCATCGTGATGGCAGGCGGGCCGTCGGCATTCCCCTTGTCAGCGGTCGGCATGAGGATCGAACTCCATCCTGAAGACAGTGGAGCCTTCGGCGGGAACGGGTAGGCCCAGTCGCCTCGGAGGGTGACGCCCTCCTTGATGGTGAGACGTCCGGCGAGGCGGTACTTGCCGGCGGGGAGGAAGACGACGGCGCCGCCCGCGGCGGCGGCTTCGTCGATGGCCGACTGGATGGCCGCGGTCGCGTCGGCGACGCCGTCCTTCGGGGCGTCGATGACGATCGAGGCGATGACGACGTCGTCAGTCGGGAACTTGGTCTCGACGACGCGCGGCTTCATCATGGCGAAAGCCCCCGAGGAGAGGAGGAGGGCGCACAGGAGAGCGGCGAGTCGCAACACTTCGGCTGAATGGAGGGCGGAGCGCGATCCGTTCCGCTCTGAGCCCCAAGGGGGCGTACTATGATAGCCCAGGGCAACGCCCTGGGAAAAGGAGGCCCCCCCCGCAGAGCCCTGAAGGGGCGTACTACCCGCTCCAGTACGCCCCTTCAGGGCTGATCCTCTGAACGCGGCCCTCCCCAGGGCGTTGCCCTGGGCTAGCGTAGTACGCTCCTTCGGAGCTGAGACCCGACCGACGTCCAGGTGGACCCTCACTTTCACCCAATGTGTCACGGCGAGACGCATTCTCATCGTTTCCTCCGTTCCAGGCTATCCGTGACGCGTCTGGGTGCGGCTCCCGCCATTCACCGTGCGGCGAACAGGGGCGGACCGCGAAGGGCCAAAGCTCGTGCAAAGCTCTCGCAAAGCCTTTTTCGAGCTTTCTTGCATGATCCACTTACACGTTCAACAACGGCCATAAATAGCCTCTATGACTGCACATATGAACTACGTGAGCATCATACGCTATCGCCAGGACGGGGGGCCAGAGCTTTTTTCGGCCCGTTTCCGTCATAGGGTAGAGAGGAGAGTCCACCGCGAGAGCCAACGCGGGCACTGTCCTCTTTCAGGTGCGGCCGCACTGAGGGTCCCTCTAGCCTCTGCCAGGCCCTCAACCCGCCGAGCAAGCCGAATGGGACCCGCCATAGCTCTTTGACAAGACGGCACTTACGTCGATGCACAGCGCGAGGCCGTGGGCGGGGCGCGCTGCTCCGCCCACGGCCTCCGTTCGCGCAGACAGGACATCGGATCGGACCGATCCGACTGATCCGACTGATCGGACCGATCCGACTGATCGAAGAACCACAGGCGTTACTCGGCCGCGGCGATCGCCTTCAGAACGGCCTCCGCCGCCAGCCGATGCCCGGCGGCGCCGAGGTGGGTCTTGTCGTCGCAGTAGAGGGCGAGGCGGGCGGCAGCGTCCTCGCCTGCCTTTTTGAAGGCGGCGGCGACGTCGGCCAGGCCGGTCCGCTTCCGCACGGCGACGAGGCGGACGGCGCCCGCCATCTCGTCCATCGCCTCCCAGCGCTCGATGGAGGGGCAGGTGGTCATGAGGAGGACT
>JAPLML010000597.1 GCA_026387055.1 Planctomycetota bacterium
GCCCGCAGAACGTCGACACCAGCGCGATCATAATACCGCCGGAGAGGTCGGCCGGGTTCGCCTTGCCGCCCTTGCCCTCGATTTCGCCGAAGGCCACCATCATGCCCCAGATCGTGCCCCAGAGGCCGAACATCGGGGCGACGTTCCCGAGGAGGTTCAGCCACTCGATCTTACGGTACAGGCGGGCCGTGCGCTCCGCGGCGGCGTCCTGCATGGCGTTTTCCATGGCCTGGTAGCCGTTGGCCGCCTCGATCAGGCCGGCGTGGACCACGGCCGAGACGAAGGAGGGGTCGTTCTGGCAGAACTCCAGGGCCTCGCGGAAGCGCCGCTCGTCGAACATCGTCTTGATCTGCGCCACCGAGAGCTCGGGCACGACGTTCGTTCGGCGAATCGTGATGGCGTGCTCAACAATGAGCGCGATCGACGCCAGCGAGCACGCGTAGATGCTCACCATGTCGAAGAAGCCGATGGCGTCTGTGAACGTGGAGATGTAGAACATGTGGGCGAGCGACATCCGCGCGGACTTCGGAGCGTCGCCGGCGTAAAGCGCCTCGCCCACCGCCAGCAGCAGGACGCCTGCCGCCAGCATCCCGTACGCCATCCTGACCAGTCTCTTGTTGCCCATGTCCGTCGACTCCTTGATCCGAGGGTTCGTGAAAACCGCCTGCCTTGCGTTCCCTTAGCCCTTTCACCGGCGGGTCTACTTGGCGGACCCCAGCCGGCCCAATTCCTTTTTCGCGCTGTCGGCGCCGGCCGTGCCGGCGTACTGCTGGACCGCCTCCGTGTAAACCTTGACAATTTCGACGCGGGGGGCCTTGGCGGCCTCCATGGCCTGGCCGGCCCGCCACAGCGCCTCGGCCGTCCGCTGGCGGTCCTTCGTCGGATACAGGATCGGCAGCCGCATGAACGCCAGCGCCGCCTCCAGGTTCCTCTTCTGTTCCTGGTACACGCGGCCGCGCCAGTACGCCGCGTCGGCCGGATACGCGCCGGCCAGCTCCTTGCCGTACTCCTCGAGACACGCGGCCGCTTGATCGGCCCTGCCGCCTGTGACCAAAAGCTCCAACTGCTTGAGCTGCGCGGGCTGGCGGAGCCTCGGGTCCTCGCTCGCCAAGGCCGTCTTGAGGACCTTGGCGACATCCTCGGACGACCCTTCCTGGAGAATCAGGCCGGCCCGGAAGCTCTTGAGCTCGCCGACGTACGGCTTGTCGCCGGCCCCCTCGAGGGCGGCGTCGACCTTCTTGAGCATCGCCCTGTTGGCTTCGCCGGCGCTCGGGTCGGCGCTCGGCAGCTTCAGACCTTCGACGAGCCGCCCACTCGCACGGGCCATCTCCAGGTAGGCGCCGAGCGCCTCGGCCACCCGGCCGGAGTCGGCGTAGACCTTGAACATGCGGAACTGGACGACGACGCGGAGCCAGGCCGGCGCGCCCTCCTTCATCAGGCCCGTGTAGAGTTTCTCGGCGTCCTGGAGGGCCTTGGCGTCGCCCTTGGCGCCCAGGGCCCAGGCGTCTTCGGCCTTGGCCAGCTCGGGGTACTTGTCTGCCGCGACGCGGGCGATCTCGATCAGGGGCACGGTCTTCTTGGTCTCGCCGCCGACCACGATGATGAGACCGTCGGCGCCGACGCCGGTGATCTCGCCGTCGGTGCCGATGCCCCGGACCGTGCGGATCTTGTCGCCCGAAGAAACGGCGGCGGCCGCCAGAACCACTACGGCCGCCAGCGCCAGGAGGCGCAGCTTACTGAGTGAGGGTTGCAAGGTCGGCCTCGGACACGAATTTGTAGTTGCCGTTGTTCTGCTCCGCAATCTGCTTCAGCACGGCCTCCCCGGTCTTATAGAGGAAGCCAATGGTGTGGACCGTCACCTTGTTGCCGACGTTGGCGCGCTTCACGAGGTCGACGATGGCCTTGTCGAACTCGCCGTCCGTCAGGAGGTAGATGAGCTCCGCGCCGCACGCGAAGGCCCGCTCGAGCGCCTTGGACGGGTCGGTCTCGCCCTGCGACCGGCGGGCCGGAGGAGTAAAAGATGACGTGGAATTCGGTGTCTTCGCCGAGCTCGCCGATCGAGCGCTTGAGCTCGTACTTCACGAAGTCGATGGAGTCGGTCATGCTGCCGGAGCGGTCCACCACGTAGACGATGCGGTGGGCGATTTCGCCCTCGACGCCCGCGCCGAAGAACCCGCGACCCCCGGAACCCAGGCCCTCGAAGCCGCCGATCTCCTTGCCGCCGCCGCCGATGCCGATCACCTGGAGCACTTCCATGTTGTTCGACGCCACGTCCGGCACGGGATTCTGCGTGAACTGCCGCACGATGCTGGTGCTGGGACCGGGCCTGTTGCGGCCGCGCGAGGTCTGCTGCATGTCCTTCGTGATCTTCCGCTTCTCGACCTTTTTCTCCTTCGTTTCGAGGACCTGCGACTTGTACTCGAAAGCCGACGGCGGCGCCTGCATCTGGGTGGCCACGAAGGCCATCATCAGGACGACGGCCACGTGCAGGACAATGCTCGTGCCCCAACTGGGCAGGTACAGGGCCAGCCACCCCATGACGGCATCCATGCCGGTGGGGGGCCCCTCTTGCTCTTCGGCTTGGGGCGCGGCCGCTTCGGCAGGCGGGGCGCCGGCCTGAGCGGCGGGCTCGGTAAAAGCCGGAGCGGGCGCTCCCGCCATCGCCTCGTCGGTCGACTGGGCATCGGCCGGCACCGAGATCGCCTGGTTGCAGTGCGGGCACGCCACTTCGACCCCCGGCGACTCGTTCACCGTCAGCCGTTTGCCGCATTTGGCACAGCGGAATCTGAAGGCCATCCGGACACCTCCTTCTTCAGGCCGGCCCAAGCGGGCTTATAGTAAACGACCGGCCCCTGCCCTGTCAACCCAACACTTCGGCCGCCCTGCGCCATCGCTCCCTTGCCCCGGCACTCTAACATACGGACGAGAGGGCATATCGTTCGAGAAAAAATTGCGTTCTCCCCTCTCCCCCGGTATACACAGACTGTCACCAAGCTCAAACCATTATAGGGGAGGCGGCATGGCCGTTAAAGTGGCTTTCATCGGGGCCGGCAGCGTGGGGTTTACGCGGCGGCTGTTCAGGGACCTCCTGGCAGTGCCGGAGCTCCAGGACACCCGTTTCGCGATGACCGACATCTCGAAGGCCAACCTCGACAGGGTCGTCGCGCTGTGCCAGAAGGACATCCGCACCAACAAGCTACCGGCGACGATCGCCGCCACGCCCGACCGACGCCGCGCCCTCGACGGCGCCGACTACGTGGTCAACTGCACCCGCATCGGGGGGCTGGAGGCCTTCCGGCTCGACATCGACATCCCCCTCAAGTACGGCGTCGACCAGTGCGTCGGCGACACCCTCTGCGCCGGCGGCATCATGTACGGCCAGCGCAATATCCCCTGCATCCTCGATTTCTGCAGGGACATCCGCGAGGTCGCGGGGCCCGAGGCCCTCTTCCTCAACTCCGCCCCCCCCCACGCCATGAACACCTGGGCCGCCATCGAGTTCGGCCAGGTGCGCACCGTCGGCCTGTGCCACGGCGTGGAGGGCGGATGGTGGCAGATCGCCGCCGCCCTCGGCGCCAGGGACAAGAAAGAAGTCGACATCATCTGCGCCGGGATCAACCACCAAACGTGGTATATCCAAATCATCTACAAGGGCCGCAAGGTCACGGGCCAGGAGCTCCTCGCGGCCTTCGAGCGGCACCCCGTCTTCGCGAAGACCGAGAAGGTCCGCCTGGACGTTCTGCGGCGATTCGGCTACTACTCGACCGAGTCGAACGGCCACCTCTCCGAGTACGTGCCGTGGTACCGCAAGCGCCCGAAGGAGATCCGCCGGTGGATCGACCTCTCGAGCTGGATCAACGGCGAGACGGGCGGGTACCTGCGCGTCTGCACCGAGGGCCGCCGCTGGTTCGAGACCGATTTCCCCCAGTGGCTCAAGGCCGCCGACAAGCCCATCGGCCCGGCCGACCGCTCCGGCGAGCACGGAAGCTGGATCATCGAGGCCCTCGAAACGGGCCGCACCTACCGCGGCCACTTCAACGTCCGCAACGACGGCTGCAT